>CAZLGP010000313.1:0-30292 GCA_964558905.1 uncultured Thermoanaerobaculia bacterium
ACTCGAAGCTCGATCTGGGTTCCATCGCCGCAAATCTCCGCCGCGCCGCCTACACCTGACCGCTCCCAACGTCCAGCCCACAGCCCCGAGCCTGCCGAAACGTCCAAACTCCAGGCCCCCGGCTTTCAGCCGGGGGTGGGGTGCGGTGTCCTTGGTCAGCCCGCGTAGCGGGCGTGCCGCGTCAGCGGCACCGGATGTTGGGATCACGTCGAAACGCACTCTCGGTATTCGTGACGCGAGTGTGGTTCCGCAAGGCGGGGCAACCAGCCCTGCCGGCCCGGTCAGCGGCCCAGTATCCGGGCCCGCTCTTCCTTCGACCACTGACAGAGGGCCTGCTTGTCCGCCTCGGACAGCTTCGCGCTGGGATGTCCCCAGACGTATTCGCGAAGCGGCATCTCACCCTTCTCCACCATCTCGCACACCTCTTCCATCTTGTGCGCGGCCTTCTTCGGCGAGTAGGTGCCGAACTCCGAGAGGTTGAGCTCCGAGCGGGCCTCGTCGATGTGGTCCTTGAGCCACCACGACACCGGCGAGATATGGCTGTACCAGGGATAGCGCGAGCGGTTCGAGTGGCAGTCGATGCACGAGCGCTCCAGGATCGACTGCACCTGCGCCGGCGCACGAAGCTCGTGCGCGGGATCACTCGCCGGGTTCGTGAACCCGGGACGGACGAACTGCGCGGCGACGAAGATCAGCGCGAGCGCGATCAGGACGTACTTGATGATCTTTTTCATGATCCTCGATAGGTCGAATAGCCAAACGGACTCAGAAGCAACGGCACATGGTAATGATGTTCGGGAGCGTCGACCGCGAACGCGATCGTCGCCTCGGGAAAAAATCCGCCCGGATTGTAGCCGCCGGTGTCGAAGGTGAGCCGGTAGGTTCCCACCTCTGCACGATCGAGCAGTCGCGCGCGGCCGTCGTCATCCGTGACGCCGTCGAAGAGGACGTGCCCCTCTCTGACGAGCACGATCCGCACGCCCGCCGCGGGGCGACCTTTGGCTGTATCGAGAACGTGTGTGGTGATTCCCATCGGCCCCCCCTCCAGAAATCCTGAGCGCAGCGAAGGATCAAGGGAGCCCTCACGACAAGCGTCCATTGCACTGGCCGCGTGAGGGCTCCCCTGATCCTTCGCTGCGCTCAGGATTCAGGTGACCATCTTCTCCAACCTCAGTTCCGTGATCTTCTTATGCTCCTCGGCCGCGATGCGCAGCTCTTCGTCTCGGTCATGACCGAGGCGGTTGCGCAGATCGCCGAGCATCTCGTCCGCGCTCCTGCCGGTCGCGCACACGAGATAGACGAAGCCGAACTTCTCCTCGTAGGCCACGTTGCCTTCCGCCAGCGCGCGCATCGTCTCTTCGGACGCGCCACGCGTGCCGGACTGTTCTTGACGCGACCAGCCGGCTTTTCTCTCGCCGATGCGCGGATGCGCGGCGAAGGCCTCGAGCCAGTCTTCGTCCGGAAGTGCGTCCCAGATCTTGCCGGCCGCATCGACCATGTCCTCCCACGTCGCGAACGGGCGGAGGACGAACATCCGCATCGCCCAGTTCTTCGACGCGCAGACCGGGATCAGATCGCGCGGGCTGAAGAGCGCGTTCACGTGACGCACGACCGCGTCGCGCCGCCCCTTCTCCGTAGCCACGCCCCACACGCGCAAGCGCGAGATGCCGCCGTCGGGGAAGACGTTCACGCGGATGTGTGTGAACGGCGCGTCGCTCACCAGCTCGTCGATGAAGAAGTGCCGCGTGTGCGCCAGCAGCTTCGTGCGCGGGAGGAGCTCGGTCCACGTCTCGCCGTCGCCGCTTCCCTCGATCGACGCGGTGTCGGGATAGTTCCCCTTGAAATGGTTCGTGTCCACCTCGACGCGCCGCACCCGCCCCTCGGTCGCGAGCCGCACGATCACCCAGTCGTGGCCCGGGCCGCGGCGGCGCTTCGTCTCCCAGCCGTCGCTCATGTCGTGCGCGCGGCCGGGCATGATCAGGTTGTGCTTCGGGCCGAAGAACATGTCGCTGCAGGTGAGCACCTGCGCGCCGTTCTCCGCCGCGGCGAAGTCGATTTCGTTGCCCAGTCCTCCCACGGTCCGCCAGTCGGGCACGGCCTCGCCGTGTACGCGCAGGCGCGCCACGCCGCCGTCGGGAAAGATGTTCAGCCGCACGTGGGAGACCGCCTCGCGTCGGTCGATGGCAAAGACATTCTCGTGATCGCCCAGCAGCGCGGAGCGTTGCAGGAGCGGACGCCACTCGGCCGCGAGGAGCTGCTCGACCGGCGCATCGGCGTGCATCGACGTTCCGTCGAGCGAGGCCGCCTCCGGGAAGTTGCCGCGGAAGAACGCCGTGTCGATGACGACGCCGCGCACGACCCCGCGCAAGCCGAGGCGCACGATCGCGAAGTCATGTCCCGGAACGCGCTTGCGCCGGCTCTCCCAGCCGTCCATCCACTTCCCGCGGTCGGTGTACGCGTGCTCCTTCCACACCGGCCTGCCCGGTTTGAGAAGGTTCTCCTTCTCGGCGAAGAAGTCGTCGTTCGCGTAGAGAACGCTGCCGCCCAGGCGCTCCGCGGCGAGATCGAGGTCGTCGGTCAAGGTTCGTTCAGTGTATCCCGCGAGCTCAGCACTCAGCACTCAGGACTCAGGACTCAGGACTCAGAACTCAGCACTCCCCCAACCCACACCTCCCGCACAACCCCCTGCAACCTCTCGCCGAGATACGGCGTGACCTTGTGCCTGTGCCGGATGAGCTCCGGCGCAACCGTGAACGTGGCCTCGGGATCCCAGACGACGAAGTCCGCGTCCTTGCCGATGGCGATGGCTCCTTTCGTCGACAGGTTGGCGAGCCGCGCCGGACCCGCGCAGCACCAGCGCGCGATGTCCTCGAGTGTGTGCCCGCGCTTCCGGGCGTTCGTCCAGACGATCGGCAGCACGAACTGCAGCGAGGCGATGCCGCCCCAGGCGTGCGCGAAGTCGCCCTTCTTCAGCTCCGGCGTGCAGGGCGAGTGGTCGCTCACGACGAGGCCGATCAGGCCGCCGGCGAGGCCGCGCCAGAGCGCCTCGCGATTGGCGTGCTCGCGGATCGGCGGCGCGCATTTGAATTCCGTACGGCCGCGCGGGACGCTCTCCGCGGCGAAGTGCAGGTAGTGAGGCGTCGTCTCCGCCGTGAGCGGCAGGTCTTTCGCCCGCGCGAGGATCGACAGCGCGCTCGCGGAGGAGAGGTGCACGACGTGCATCCGCGCGCCCGTGTCCCGGCAGACCCGGAGGACCAGCTCGATCGCCGCGTCTTCCGCTTTGTTGGGGCGGGAGTGGAGATACGTCGCGTACTCCGCCGGGTCGCCCTGCAGCTCGTGGAGAAGCTTGCCGAGCTCCGCATGCACGAGCAGCGGCGCGTTCGTGCCGGCCAGCTCTCTTGCGGCTTCGTACAGTTGCTGCTCGTCGACGTTCGGAAACTCATCGACGCCGGAGTGGACAAGGAAGCACTTGAAGCCGCGCGCGCCCGCCCTCAGCATCGGACGCAGCTCGCCCGTGTTGCCGGGGATCACGCCGCCCCACAGCTCGACGTTGACGGCACCCTTCGCAAAGCGCTGCTTCTTCTCCAGTGCCGCGACGGTCGTCGTTGGCGGAAGGGAGTTGAGGGGCATGTCGATGATCGTCGTGATCCCGCCCGCGAGCGCCGCGCGTGTCGCCGTCTCGAAGCCCTCCCATTCCGTGCGCCCCGGCTCATTGACGTGCACGTGCGAGTCGACCAGGCCGGGCATGATCACGAGGCCGCCGTAGTCGTGGTCGGCGTGGCCGTGGCCTTCGATGGCGACGATGGTGCTGCTTTCGACGACGATCGTCGCGGGCTGGACGCCGTCCGGAAGGACGACCTGTGAGGAGGAGATGCGCATGTGGCTCAGGATTCAGTTTATCCCGCGCGCAGACGCGGGATCTCCGGGTCCACCGGCAGCGCAGGAGGCCAAGGCGCCGAGGGATCACGTCGCGGTTCCCCGGAGCGTGTGCGGTAGAACCTTCAGGCGCGCAGCGCGACGGTTGAGTGCATCCGTGACGTGCCGTGAGACGGCGCAACCAGCGCTGCCGGCCGTGCCGGTCACGCTCGCCGCGGGGGCACCGGAGATCCCGCGTCTCCGCGCGGGATAAACTGAAGGAAGCCCATGACCACGTTCTTCGACGCCCTGAGCGACCTCGTGGAGACCGGCCGGCCCTTCGTCTCGGTGACCGTCGTCGACACCCTCGGCTCCACGCCGCAGGATCGCGGCGCGAAGATGCTCGTCGCCGAGGGAGGCAGACAGTTCGGCACCGTCGGCGGGGGAAAGATCGAGGCCCGGGCGATCGAGGAAGCGCTGGCTATGCTTGGCGACGACTCCGCGGCCAAGACCCGCTTTCACCAGTGGTCGCTGGAGAAAGACATCGGCATGACCTGCGGCGGGATCGTGCGCGTTTACTTCGAGACCTTCAACGTCACCCGCTGGAACATCGTCGTCTTCGGTGCCGGCCACGTCGCCGCCGCGCTGGTCGACGTCCTCGAGAAGCTCGACTGCCGCATCACCTGCATCGACCCGCGCGCGGAGTGGCTGGAGCGCCTCCCTTCGTCGCCGAAGCTGCATCGCGTCCTCACGACCGACATGCCCGCCGAAGTCGCGACGATCCCGGAAGGATCGTTCGTGCTGCTCATGACCATGGGCCACACCACCGACCGCCCGATCCTCATCGAGATCCTCAGGACGCGGAAGTTCCCCTACCTCGGCGTCATCGGCAGCAACGCCAAGGCCAAGCGCCTCCGCCAGGACGTCGTCGATGCCGGCCTCCCCGAGGAGCTGACAAAGGCGTTCCTCTGCCCGGTCGGCCTCGAGCTCGGATCCAACCACCCGCACGAGATCGCCGTCAGCGTCGCTGCGCAGTTGCTCCAGGTGCGGGGCGAGTGACGCCTGTGTTTGGCCGCCGCCGGCAACCGCGCGGCGCGTACTGGCAAGCGATAAACTCTCGCGGCGTGCCGAGATGATGGAGATCACGAGGTCACACGCGAGGAGCTGGGCGGAGCGATACTTCCTCGCCTGGCAGACGAATGATCGCGCAACGGTCGAGTCACTCTTCTCCGAAGACGCCGTCTATTACTACGGTCCCTTTCGTCCTGCGGCACGGGGACGAGACACGATCGTGGCTCGCTGGCTCGAGAATCTGCAACTTGATGTCACCAGCCAGTTCGAGATCGTGGCGGTCGAAGAGCGCGTAGCCGTGATTCACTGGCGAGTTGCGTTCCGGCGAAACGGGCACAGGGAGCTCGACGGAGTCCTGCTCGTCCGCTTCGACGCCTCGGGTCTCTGCTGCGAGCATCGCGAATGGTACGAAGAGAGAATGGTGACTCAGTGAACGCGAGTGCCTGAATTGCGGCGAGAGGCCAGGATGCAGTTGACGTCCATAACTCCTTAGCGTAGCGTGTCGCTGCGGCCTGACAAACCGTCGGCGGCCTCCCACAGGCGGCCGATCGGCTTCAAGCCGATCGGGTGTTTGGGTGTATTGGTAGGCCATTTGGCGCCAGCCCGTGCCCCCGTGGACGCGCCCATCCGACCGACGCACGAGATGACTACTTTTCTGCCGACCGACCCCGCCCACGTCGCCACCCTCAAGCGCTACGCCCGCGCCACCGGCGTAGCAATGCTGCTCTCGATCGTCTTCGGATTCCTCGGCGAGATGTACCTGCCCGGGCGAATCATCGTCAGCGGCGATGCCGCCGCCACGGCGGCGAACATCCGCGGCAATCCGACGCTCTTCCGACTCACCTTCGCCAGCTACCTGGTCGAAGGCATCTGCGACGTCGCCCTCCTGGTCTTTTTTTACATCCTCCTCAAGCCCGTCAACCGCAACCTGGCCCTGCTCAGCGCGTTCTTCGGCATCGTCTCGATGGTGACATTTGCAGTGGCGCAGTCGAGCTTCTTTGCGGCGTCGCTGATCCTGCAAGAGGCGGGGGGTATGACGGCGTTCACTACGGAGCAGCGGGAGGCGCTCGCCCTCCTGGCCGTCCGCCTCACTGCCATGATCGGCTGGCTCTTCCTCTGCATGTACGGGATCGCGTCGATGATTCGCGGCTACCTCATCGCACGCTCGGGATATCTGCCTCGGATCATCGGCATCCTGTTCGTGATCGGCGGCGCCGGCTTTTTCGTGCGCTCCATCGCCTACGTCGTTGCGCCGTCGCTGAGCTCACCACTCCTGCTGCTCCCGATGGCGCTGGCCGGTATCCCACTGATGGTGTTCCTCCTGTGGCGTGGCATTAACGACCGCGCCACCCCCTCTCCCAGCGCAACGGGGTGAGCGACTCGTGGGGTCGCGACTACGGCGGCGTCGTCTCCATAGCGAAGCGGAGCCGAGGCCTGAGGTGTCCGACCCGCGCCATCTGCCGCGACGCGGTACCCTTCTTCGGGCGCCGTCGGTGCGCATCGATCGTTTGAACGACGTGACCGCTCTCGAGAACGACCGGAAGGCTCGAGGCGAGTCTCAGTCGTGCTGTCTCCAGAGGCGCAACGGCGTCACGTCTGCGATACGCTCGAAATCGCGGTCGGTGCTCAGCATCACCAGATCGTAGCGGATGCAAAGCTCCGCCAGAAGCGCATCGATGGTGCCGATCTGGAGACCTCGCCTGCGGCAGGCGTTACGGAGCTCGGCTGCTGCGATGTGGTCTTCGCGCTGGGGAGTGATGAGCGGCAGGAGCACGAATCGTTCGAGGATCTCTCGGCGCGCCTTGGGACCATTGAACCCCTGCAGGAGTTCCTGTAGGACGAGACCGGTGGTGAAGATCGCACTTTGATGGCGTAGTTCATCGCGGAGGAATCCGACGCTGGGCTGATCAGCGCCGGTGTCACGCCGCAAGGCGAGCGACCAGACGCTCGTATCGACGAGAAGCTTCACTTCCGCGACCGCGCTGCCTTGTAGTCGAATCGAGGATCCCAATCGAGCGTACCGAAGATCTCGACGATCTTCTCCTGTTCGCGCCGGGCGATGAACTCCTCGAGCGCTCTTCTGACGGCCGCTGTTTTCGTCCGCTCACCGCTGACTGCAAGTGCGCGCTCGAGCAGATCGGGATCGATCGCCAGGTTCGTTGCCATGTGCAGATCATCGCACAACTCACCGCACAAACGCCACGCAACCCCTGGGAGGGATCGAGGACATGCACCATGTTCTGGCCACAGTGCGCTTGCGAGTTTCCAAAGGCTTCAGGCGCTGTTCCGACTGCGACGTCGATCTCATCCCGGCGTTGCCGATCGCGGGCGGGGTTCCGGCTATGAGCTGGTTCGTATCGTTGAAACGGACGACGTCGCTCTGATCGCCGAAGATGCCTTGCGGCCCGGATGCTGCAACCCTCCTCGATCGGGATGAGGACCTCGGCGCTGCGCGAGCTCGCGCGGCAATACTCCGTCGAAACCAGCTACGTCGACGCCACCGGCCGGCGTGTTCAGGCGAGCAAAGACGCGCTCACTGCCGCGATCGCCGCACGCGAGAGCCATGCGCCGCGCACGGCTGAGCCGGTGCGTGTGGCGTGGAGGGGCAGGCTCGAGCTCGACGGCGACTGGGACTTGGCACTCGAGGACGGTTCCTGGCGGTCAGGACGCGGGCCGACGAAGATCGAGGTTCCGCTCGGCTATCACCTGCTCCTTCGCAACGAAACGCGGACTTTGATCATCGCCGCGCCGGGCAAGGCGTACGCGTCTCGTGGCAAGAGGTGGGGTGTGCTCGCCCCGCTCTACGCAGCCCACACGCGACGGAGCTGGGGCGCAGGCGACCTCGGCGATCTGCTCGAGTACGCGAGCTGGGTCGATCATCACGGAGGCGCGGTCGTGGCGACGCTGCCGATGCTGGCCGCGTTCGATGACGAGCCGAGCCCGTACTCGCCGGTCAGCCGTCTCTTCTGGAACGAGATGTACCTCGATGTCACACGCCTCCCGGAGTTTCAGCCCGAGGACGCGGACCTGGGCGCGATTGCGCACCTCCAGCAGTCGACGCGGGTCGATTACGATGGCGTGCGCCGCGAGAAGCGGCGCGTGCTGCGACTCTGTGCGCAGAGGTTCGTGCCGGAGGCCGACTTCGAGAGGTTCGCGGATGGCGAGGCGGGGGAGTACGCGCGATGGAGGGGGTCCCTTGCGGCCTCCAATGACATCGAAGAAGTCATTCCCCTCATCCAGGACGGTCAATCAGGTAGTACAGCGTGCCCGAGGCTTGGCCAATCAGCGCAGCCGGCCGTGCCGGCTCACCTGTACGTCCAGTACCGCATGGCGCAGCAGATGCGGGAGCTCGCGAACGCCGCCCGCCGGCTCGGCGGGGGCCTCTACCTGGACTTTCCCCTCGGGGTGAACCCGGCCGGGTACGACGCTCACCGGTACGGGCATGTCTTTGCGAAGGGCGCATCCGTCGGTGCGCCGCCGGACGCTTTTTTCACGAAAGGGCAGAACTGGGGATTCGCGCCCTTCGATCCCGACGCGCTGCGCGAGGATCGCTACGATTATTTCCGCCGGGCGGTTCGACTTCACGTCGCGCACGCGGGGATCCTCCGGATCGACCACGTCATGGGTCTGCATCGACTCTTTTGGATCCCCGAGGGCTTCGAGGCGAAGGACGGCGTGTACGTGCGCTATCACGCGGACGAGCTGTACGCGATCCTCACCCTCGAGTCTCAGCGGCACGGCTGCACGATCGTCGGTGAGGATCTGGGAACGGTTCCGCCCGAGGTGCCGCGGATGATGGCCCGTCACGGGCTGCGGCGGATGTACGTCGTGCAGTACGAGATCAAGGCCGAGACGCCGCCGCTGAGCGCGCCGCCGAAGGAATCGATCGCGAGCATCAACACCCATGACATGCCGCCGTTCGCGGCGTGGTGGGCGGGAAAGGATATCGACGACCGGGTCGTGCAGGGGCTCCTCGACGAGGTCGGCGCGCGCCGCGAGCACGAAACCCGTGACAAGATGCGTCGCGCCCTCGGCGAGCACGATCCGCGGAAGGCGCTGGAGTCTCTGCTGACGAGCCTCGCCGCCAGCGACGCGGAGATCGTCCTCATCAATCTCGAGGATCTGTGGGGCGAGACCAAGGCGCAGAACATGCCGGGCGTGCCGGACCGGAGCTGGGGACATAAGTTTCGAATGTCACTCGAGGATGCACGTGCGGACGGCTCGATCCGGCGCGTGCTGACCAATGTCTCCGAGGCCCGCGGCTTGCTTAAGATGCACGGCCCACAAACTCAAATGAAGGAAGGGTAATGGCTGTTCGAAAGAAGACGAGTGGAAGTGGAGACGGACCGAAGAAGACGCCGGCGAAGAAAGCCGCGGCCCCGCGCAAGCGTGCTCCGAAGAAGAGCGCGGCGGAGGAGATGCTGGAGAACCTCGGCGTGGACATCGTCCCGACCGTGCCGATCACAGTGGAAATGGAGCGCCGTCCGCTGGACGGCCGGTCCGCCGCCAGCCCGGCGGCCAGCGGACCGGCCGGCGAGCCGCCGGCGCGCCGCGACGACACCGCCGTCGAGCCGCGTGCGAGCCGCGAGCACACGCTTGACCAGATCCATACCCAGATCGAGCCCGAGGCGAACGGGACTCGTCCCTCCTCGCTTCTCTCCGACTGGGACCTTCATCTCTTCAACGAGGGGACGCATCACAAACTGTGGGAGAAGCTGGGCAATCACAGCGTCCCCGGCGGCGTGATGTTCGGCGTGTGGGCTCCGAACGCGGAGCGCGTGAGCGTCGTCGGCGACTTCAATGGCTGGAACACGGAGGCGCACCCGCTCGAGGCGCGGGCGGGCTCCGGCATCTGGGAGGGCTTCGTCCCCGACCTGGAGCGGGGCGCGACGTACAAGTACCACATCGTCTCGCGCTTCAACAGCTACCGCGTGAACAAGGCCGATCCGATGGCCGTGCATCACGAGAACCCTCCGGCGACCGGCTCGAAAGTGTGGGACCTCGAGTACGACTGGAAGGATGCGGAATGGATGCGCACGCGCCGCGAGCGCAACTCCTACGAAGCGCCGATGACGATTTACGAGGTTCACCTCGGATCGTGGCGGCGCGTGTCCGACGACGGCGGCCATACCTGGCGCTCGATGAGCTATCGCGAGATCGCGCAGCCGCTCGCGGAGTACGCGAAGAAGATGAACTTCACGCACGTCGAGCTCATGCCTGTGCAGGAGCATCCGTTCTACGGCTCCTGGGGCTACCAGGGCACGGGGTACTTCGCGCCGACGAGCCGCTACGGCACGCCCCAGGACTTCAAGTACCTCATCGATGTGCTGCACGAGCATGGCGTCGCGGTGATCCTCGACTGGGTGCCGTCGCACTTCCCGACGGACGAGCATGGACTCTCGTACTTCGACGGCACGCATCTGTACGAGCACTCCGATCCCCGCAAGGGCTTCCATCCCGACTGGGGCTCGCTGATCTTCAACTACGGGCGCAACGAGGTGAGGGCGTTTCTGCTCTCGAATGCGCTGTATTGGCTCGGCGAGTACCACATCGACGGACTGCGGGTGGACGCGGTCGCGTCGATGCTCTATCTGGACTACTCACGCAAGGCCGGCGAGTGGGTCCCGAACGAGTTCGGCGGACGCGAGAACATCGACGCCATCTCCTTCCTGCGACGGTTGAACGAGGACGTCTACAAGGTCCACCCCGACGTGCAGATGATCGCCGAGGAGTCGACGGCGTGGCCGATGGTCTCCCGACCGACGTACGTCGGCGGTCTCGGGTTCGGCATGAAGTGGGACATGGGATGGATGCACGACACCCTGCGCTACTTTTCCAAGGACCCCGTGCACCGCAAGTTCCACCACAACGACCTCACCTTCCGGATGATGTATGCATTCACGGAGAACTTCGTGCTGCCTCTCTCGCACGACGAGGTCGTGCACGGGAAGGGCTCGCTGCTCGGCAAGATGCCGGGCGACGAATGGCAGCGCTTCGCCAACCTGCGCATCCTCTTGGCGCACATGTACGCGAATCCCGGCAAGAAGCTGCTCTTCATGGGCGCCGACATCGGCCAGTATCGCGAGTGGAACCACGATGCGAGCCTGGACTGGGACCTGCTGCAGCAAGCACCGCACCTGGGGCTCAACCGCTGGCTCGAGGATCTGAACAAGGCCTACCGCGACATCCCCGCGTTTCACGAGCTGGACATGTCGCCGGAAGGGTTCGAGTGGATCGACTGCTGCGACACGGAGGGCAGCATCGTCAGCCTCGCACGGCGCTCGAGAGCGAAACCCGATCAGGTGCTCGCGGTCGTGCTGAACTTCACACCGATGCCGCGGCACAACTACCAGATCGGCGTGCCCGGCGGCGGCCACTGGAGCGAAGTGCTGAACAGCGACGCGGCGCTGTACGGCGGCAGCGGCCAGGGGAACATGGGCGGTGTCGAAGCCATGCCGATCCCGCTCCACGGACGGCGGTGGTCCGTGAATCTCACGCTTCCGCCGCTCGGGGCGGTGTTCCTTCTTGCCGACGGGAATCGCGAGAAGTCCGCCGTCGACGTCGAGGAGATCGAGGAAGCGCTTGTCTGAATCCGCGATTCGGGGAAGGGAGACGTTGCCGCCTGCTGAAACGCAGCTCCACGCCACGCCCGCGCGCGTCCCGCTCGGGGCGCGCGTGCTCGATGGACGCCGCTGCGAGTTCCGGGTCTGGGGCCCGCGGCTCGACAAAGTCGAGCTGCACATCGTCGCCCCTCGGGACCGCCGCATTGCGATGTCGAAGACGGAGAACGGCTATCACGAGGCGATCGTCGACGACTGCCCCGAGGGCACGCGGTACCTCTACGTCCTCGGCGAAAACGAAAGGCCTGACCCCGCCTCGCGCCATCAACCCGAGGGTGTGCATCAGGCCTCCGAGGTGATCGGGAGCGAGTTCGAGTGGCATGACGACGGGTGGACCGGCATCGCGCTCGAGAACTTCGTCGTGTACGAGCTGCACGTCGGGACGTTCACTCCCGAGGGGACGTTCGACGCCGTCATCCCGCGCCTGGATACGCTCAAGAACCTCGGCGTGACGGTCGTCGAGCTGCTGCCGGTGGCGCAGTTTCCGGGTGATCGCAACTGGGGGTATGACGGCGTATACGTCGGCGCGGTGCAGACTTCGTACGGCGGCCCGCGCGCGCTCAAGCGGCTCGTCGACGCCTGCCATCAGCGCGGCCTGGCCGTCGTGCTGGACGTGGTCTACAACCACCTCGGCCCCGAGGGAAACTACCTCGGCGAGCTCGGGCCGTACTTCACCGATCGCTACAAGACACCATGGGGGCTCGCGCTCAACTTCGACGGCCCCCACAGCGATGACGTCCGCTGGTTCTTCATTCACAACGCGCTACAGTGGATCGACGAGTTTCATTTCGACGGGCTGCGCGTGGATGCCGTGCACGCCATCGTCGATCACTCCGCCGAGCCGTTCCTCCAGGATCTCAACGTGGCGGTACACGCGCGCGCGGCGGAGCTCGGGCGGCGCGTCCATTCGATCGCGGAGAGCGATCTCAACGATCCGCGCGTGATCACGCCGCAATCGGATCTCGGCCTCGACTTCGACTCGCAGTGGGCCGACGACTATCACCACTCGCTGCACGTCCTCCTCACGGGCGAGCAGGACGGCTACTACGCCGGGTTTCCGGCGAAGGTGAGCAATCTCGCGCGCGTGCTGGAGACCGGCTACCTGTACGTCGGCCAGCATTCGCCGTATCGCGGGCGCAAATACGGGCTGAAGCCGAAGACGCGCGACGGCGCGCGGTTCGTCGTGTCGATGCAGAACCACGATCAGGTCGGCAACCGCATGCTCGGCGAACGGCTGACGGACATCGCCTCGCCCGAGCAGGCGCGTCTCGCCGCAGCCGCGATCATCCTCTCGCCGTTCATCCCGATGCTGTTCATGGGCGAGGAGTACGGCGAGACCGCTCCGTTCCAGTACTTCACGTCGCACGGCGACGCCGAGCTGATCGAGGCCGTGCGCAAAGGGCGCCGCGAGGAGTTCGCCGACTTCACGTGGTCGGACGAGCCGCCGGATCCTCACGACCAGGAGACGTTCCGGCGCTCGAAGCTCAACTGGGCGCTGCTGGAGCGAGGGGCTCATGCCTCGATGTGGCGGTTCTACCGGCAACTGCTCGCCCTGCGGCGCGATACCCCGGCGCTGCGAACGCTGGATCTTTCCCTGGTCGAGACGCACGCCGACGACGCGAAGCAGGTCCTGGTCGTGCGCCGCGCGGACACGCTGACGGCATTCAACTTCAGCGATCGCGCCCGTACCGTCGACGCGCCGCCCGGGGATTGGCAGTCGCTGATGGAGACAGGCGCGAAGATTGAAGGACCGCGGCTGACGCTGCCACCGCACGGGTTCGCGGTATGGGCGAGTTGAGTAGGGTCAGACCCGGTCAGACCGACGATGGGACGAATGGACATATGGGACGAATGGGACGAATGGGTAGCCCGCTGGAGGTTCTCCGCATTCGTCCCATGGGTCCCATAAGTCCCATCAGTCCCATCGTCGCGTCCGACCCTTAACTCCCACATGCGCATACCGATCGCCACGTACCGCCTGCAGTTCAACGCGTCGTTCACCTTCAAGGACGCGAGAGGCATCGTTGCGTATCTGCACGACCTCGGCATCACCGACATCTACTCATCGCCGCTGCTGCGCCCGCGCACGGGCTCGTTGCACGGCTACGACATCGTCGACGCGAATTCGCTGAACCCGGCGCTCGGCACCGATGACGACTTCACGGAGTTGCACGGCGAGCTCGATCGGTACGACATGGGCCTGCTCCTGGACATCGTGCCGAACCACATGGCCGCCAGCCACGAGAACGCCTGGTGGGTGAGCGTCCTCGAGAACGGCCCGCAGTCCCGCTTCCTCCATTACTTCGACATCGACTGGCGGGACGACAAGGTTTTGCTGCCGATCCTCGGCCGTCCCTACGGCGAGGCGCTGGAGTCGAAGGAGATTCGGCTCGGTGTCGACGAGGACGGACTCTTTCTCGGCTACTACCACAAGCGTCTGCCGCTCGCGCCGCGCTCGTACCGGATCGTGCTCGAGCCCTGTGTCGACGCCGTTCCGTCCGAGGGCGTCGGTATCGAGGTGCGCGACCTCGTGGAAAACGAGAGCGTCATCGCGAACATCCGCTTTCTCAAGGAAACGATCAGCCGTCTTCGGGAGAGCTCGCCGGACTTCCGGCGGGCGATGGAAGACTCGATCGCGCGACACAACGCTGATCCCGATCTGCTCGATCGGGTGGTGCAGGCGCAGTGGTACCGGCTCGCCTACTGGCGCATCGCCAGCGAGACCATCAACTACCGGCGCTTCTTCGACGTCACGGACCTGGTGGGAATCCGCGTGGAGAACCCCGAGGTCTTCGAGATGCGCAACCGGCTCATCCTCGACCTCATCGCGCAGGGTCGGGTCACGGGCGTGCGGATCGATCACATCGACGGTCTGTACGATCCGATCAGCTACCTGGCGAAACTGCAGCGCCGTCTCGGCGATCCGGCAACGGAGGTGGCGGAGCAGTTCTTTGTGGTGGTCGAGAAGATTCTCGAGCACGGCGAGCCGCTCCCTCCGTCGTTCCGCTGCGCGGGAACGACCGGCTACGACTTCCTCGATACGGTCAATACCCTCTTCGTCGATCCCGCCGGACTGGATCGTCTGACCGAGATCTATCACGGGTACACGGGTCTCACCGAGCCGTACGAGGACGTCGTGTACGAGCGGAAGAAGCAGGCCATCGAGCAGCTCTTCTTCGGCGAGATGCGGGCCCTCGGCCTCCACCTCGGCCGGCTCGCCGAGGCGGACCGCAACGCGCGCGACTTTGCCCCCTCGGAGCTCGTTGCCGCGCTCCTGGAGGTCACGGCCTGCATGCCGGTCTACCGCACGTACATCACCCCGGCCGGCGTGAACGAGGCTGACCGCGCGTATCTGCATCACGCCGTCGGCGAGGCGCGGCGGCGGGCCAAGCTCGTCGACGCGCGCCTGCTCCAGTTCATCGAGCTCGTGCTCCTGCTCGAGCCGCCGTCGTACATCGCCGCCGAGCGCGAGAAGTGGCTCGAGTTCGTCCTGCGCTGGCAGCAGTTCACGGGACGCGTGATGGCCAAGGGCGTGGAGGACACGGCGTTCTACAACTACAACCGGCTCATCTCGCTGAACGAGGTCGGCGGCGAGCCGGGACGGACCGGCGCATTCGATCCCGTCGCGGAGCTCCACGCGCGGAACGAAGAGATCGCCCGCGCGTGGCCGCACACGATGAACGCGACCTCGACGCACGACACCAAACGCTCCGAGGATGTGCGGGCCCGCATTCACGTACTGTCGGAGATTCCCGAGGTATGGGAGCGGGAGGTGCGGAAGTGGACGCGTCTGAACGCATCGTTGAAGCGGGACGGCGTTCCGCATCCGAACGAAGAGCTGTTGATCTATCAGACCCTCGTGGGCATGTGGCCGCTCGACGCGTCGGAGGAGCCGTCCGTCGCGCCGCGCCTGACCGAGTACCTGGTGAAAGCCGCGCGCGAGGCGAAGACGCACTCGAGCTGGATCGCGGTGAACGAAACGTATGAAAAGGCCCTGACCGATTTCGCGGGCTCGATCCTCGGGCACGAGCCGTTCCTCGCGGCCTTCCGCCGGTTCCATCGACGCGTCGCGTTCCACGGATTTCTGAGCTCGCTCACTCAGGTCGTCGTGAAAGTGTGCAGCCCGGGCGTCCCCGATTTCTATCAGGGGACGGAGCTGTGGGATTTCAGTCTCGTCGATCCTGATAACCGCCGTCCCGTCGACTACGCGCGCCGGGCCGACATGCTCGCGTCGCTCGGATCGCCGTCATCGATGCTTCGCACGTGGCAGGACGGCCGGGTGAAACTGTTCGTCGTCGCGCGCTCCCTCGCGGCCCGCCGCCGATTCTCCGACGAATACCGAGCCGTCGATACCGGCACTCCGCACGCGGTGGCATTCCAGCGCGGCGACGATATCCTCGTCGTCGTGCCGCGACTCACCGCGTCGCTCGTCAAGCCTCCGACTCTCCCCCTCGGTGAGGTGTGGGGCGAGCACGCGCTCGATCTGCCCGGCCGCTGGCGCAACGTATTCACCGACGAGACGATCGACTCTCTCGAGCTCCGCAACGTCTTCGCGTCGTTCCCGGTGGCGATTTTCGAACGGGCGTAGAATCACGGCGATGGTACCCCAGACCGCGACGCGGATGACCTACGAGGAGCTCATGGCCCTGCCCGATGACGGCAGGCGCTACGAGCTCATCGAGGGGGAGTTGGTCTTGAATCCTGCGCCGAACCTGAGGCATCAGGCGATCATCGGAAACCTCTACCTCGCGCTTCGCCTGTATCTCGACCAGCACCGCTCCGGCAAGGTCTTTGTCGCGGCGGTCGATGTCGTTCTGTCCATCGAAAACGTGCTCGAGCCGGACGTCATTGTCGTCCTGGCGGACCGCGTCTCCCGCCTCCAGAAGAAGAACGTGCAGGGCGCGCCGAACATCGCGATCGAGGTTTTGTCCGAGGGGTCACGCCGCAAAGACGAGGTCATCAAGCGCCGTCTGTACGAACGCTTCGGTGTCGATGAATACTGGATTGTCGATCCTCAGATCGACCGGGTGAAGATCTACCGCCGCGTCGGAGACGCGTTCGATCGAGCGATCGAGATCAGCACGGACACCGGCGGCACGATCACCTCGCCGCTCCTTCCGGAATTCGCACTCGACGTGAACCTCGTATTTGCCGACTAGAGAGGTGACGGGATCACCTCCGCCCGGTGATGACGCCGAGTTGGCGGAGCTTCTCGCTGTGCTGGCGCGTGAGCGCGCCGGGTCGCAGGCGCCAGCTCCAGTTGTCGACGTCTTTTCCGGGCGTATTCATGCGCGCTTCGCTGCCGAGACCGAGGACGTCCTGCACCGGGACGATCGCTGTCTCCGCGACGGATGTATACGCCGCGCGGATCAAGCCCCACGAAACGTCCCCCGGGTTCGTACAACCGAGGTACGCGATCGTCCGGTCCTGCTCGTCTTCGTCGGCCTGATCGAACCAGCCGCGCGCGGTGTCGTTGTCGTGCGTGCCGGTGTACGCGACCGTCTGCGCTTCGAAGCGATGCGGCAGATGGGGGCTGTCGTCCTGCCCGAAGCCGAACTGGAGGATCTTCATCCCCGGGACGCCGATCGCCCGCCGCAGCTCATGCACGTCCTCGGTGATGAACCCGAGATCCTCGGCCACGAGAGGCAGCTCACCGAGCGCGTTGCGCATCGCATCGAACAGTGCGATGCCGGGCCCGGGCATCCAGCGTCCCAGCACCGCCGTCTCCTCCGACGCCGGGACTTCCCAGTAGGCGGCGAAGCCGCGGAAGTGATCGAGACGGATGATGTCCGCGAAGCGGAGGTTCGTCTTCACGCGTGCGATCCACCAGCGGTACTCCGTCTCGTGCATCAGCTCCCAGCGGTACAACGGGTTGCCCCAGCGCTGGCCGGTCACGCTGAAGTAATCGGGCGGAACGCCCGCCACCACGGTGGGCCGCCCGTCGCCGCCGAGCTGGAACAGCTCGCGGTTTCCCCAGACGTCCGCGCTGTCGCCCGCGACGTAGATCGGCACGTCGCCGACGATGCGGATCCCCCGCGTGTGCGCGGCCTCGCGCACGATGCCCCACTGCCGGAAAAAGAGCCACTGCAGGTAGTGCCAGAAGCGGATCTCGTCCGCGAGCTCCTCGCGTGCGCGCGCGATCGCGTTCGGCTCCCACTCCATCAGCTCGCGGTCCCACTCCCACCACGGTCCGCCGCCCCCGCGCTCTTTCAGGGCCATGTACAGCGCGTAGTCATCAAGCCACTCGCGCTGCTCAGGCGCGCTCACGAAGGCGTCGAGGTCCGCATTCGAGCGCGATGCGAAGCGCTGCCACGAAGTTCGCAGCAGCGCGAACTTGTACGTGGCCGCGCGCTCGAAGTCGACGTGGTCCGCGGGAAACGCCGGCACGTCCGTCACGTCCTCGGGCTCGAGAAGATCCTCATGCAGCAGCCGCTGAGGAGAGATCAGCAGCGGGTTGCCCGCGAACGACGAAAGGCAGCCGTACGGCGAGTCGCCGTATCCCGGCGGATTGAGCGGAAGCACCTGCCAGAGTCCGAGCCCCGCGCTGGCGGCCCAGTCGAGAAACGCGATCACCTCGTCGCCGAGATCGCCGATGCCGTACCGACCCGGCAGAGACGTCGGATGGAGGAGGATGCCCGCCACGCGGCGGTCGTCGGGGGGATTCGGGTGCATTGTGCGCATGATAAGGGCGCAGAAGGCAGAGGGCAGAAGGCAGAGGGCAGTGGGGCAGAGGGCAGAGGGCAGAGGGCAGAAGGCAGAAGGCAGAAGGCAGTGGGGATCGGAAGCACTTTTCTCGCGGGCAGGCCCGCCCGCGTAGCGGGCAAGAGGGAAGAGCCCCCGGCTTCAGCCGGGGGAATTGCGACCGCTGGAGGCCAGCCCGCGTAGCGGGCGACAGAACGACTCTTTCGCCCGCTACGCGGGCTGACCAAGGACACCGCACCCCCACCCCCGGCTGAAAGCCGGGGGCTATTTCCTCATGCCCGCTACGCGGGCGTTTGGGCAACAGACCCTTCAGCCGGGGGTACACGGCGACACGTCCTATGGAGCCCGCGTATGCGGGCGACAGACGTTCACGTTCATGAGAATCGTCGACCCGGATGCCGTTTCCGTTCACAACGGGCGCATGAAACGCCGGCTAAGCAGCGATCGCCAACTTTTCGCCGAGTGCATCGAAGAGCTCGAGCCAGCGCTTTCCGTTCGCCGAGGCGGCGATTGCCGGGCGCACGGACCCGCGCATGCGGTAGTAACGATTCTGTGCGCTGCGCAGATCGACGGGCAGCTCCGCGTCGCGCACGATTCCGACCAGGGCCTCCAGCGCCTCGAGGCGGTCGAAGTCGTCGGGGCGCTCGCGGAACGCGGCGGATGCGCGCTCGATCGCCGTTTCAAAGGCGATCTGCGTCGTCTCGTCGAGGGTCACGTTCTCCGCCCGCGCCTCGCGGAGACTCGCCTCGATGGCCAGGACCTGCGGCGGCTCGCTCTCGAGGAGCCGGCGCATCTGCAGGTTGAGGTCGAACTCGGCGGCGGTACGGAGGACGTGCGGGATCGGCACGCCGAGACGGGTGTGGAAGCGCATCAACGGGTCGTAGCGCTCGTGCAGCTGGCGGAATGTCGACTCCGCCTCCCGCAGCGTGGCCTCGATGAGCGTGTGCAGGATCCGCCGCTGCTCGTCGCGGAACAGCGAGCGAATCGACAGCGGCGTCTCGCTGAAGTGCTCGTCCATGAGGCGAATCACGGAGGGGATCCCTCCCGGCTCCACCGCCGCAATGAGCGCGTCGCTCACTTCGCCGTAGTCGGAGTGCGTGCGGGACCTACGGACGCCGCCGGCCAGTTCGGTCTCGCCGAGGTGCAGCGCCGCGAGCTCGAAGGTCGCGGTCTCGTGGGTGATGCGCGAGCGGACGTCGATGACCCCCACGGCCAGGCGGGCGCGTCCCGCGCGCCGCAGCACGAGATCGCGACGTGTGACGTCGTAGCAGTAGACGCGCGCCTCATCGTCGAAGTTGTCGAACAGCGAGAGCACGGCGTAGTGCGCGGCCACGCGATCGAGGTCGAGTCGCGCGGGGATCACCTCGTGCTCGTAGATCTGGCGCGCCGTGCCTTTGTCCGGGAGGTTGCTGTGCGCGGGGGCGAGGCGTTCGGCGAACTGTGTTTCGAGCTCCGTCCCGGCGGCGCCCTCCGCGAGCTGAATCGCGCGCGCGGCGTAGTGGAGGATCTGCACCGTCTCGATTCCCGAGACGTCGTTGAAGAACCAGCCGCAGCTCGTGTACATCAGCATCGCATTGCGCTGCATCTCCAGGAGCCGGAGGATCGTCGAGACGTTTGCACCGCCTTGGGCGTGCTTGCCGAGGAAGCGCGCGAGCGCCGGTTCCTCGCGGTCGAGGATGACGTCGATGTAGTCCTCGCGCGCGGCCCACGGATCGCGGAGGACGCGCGCCCCCTCGCGCTCGAAGAGGACGGTCAGTTCGTCGCGCAGCCAGTCCAGCGCATCGCGCAGAGGCGTGCGCCACCGCTGGTTCCAGCCGTGGCTCGCGCCCGTGTGGCAGCCGCAGTCGCTGCGCCAGCGCTCCACGCCATGCGCGCAGCTCCAGGCCGTGTTCTCGCGGATCTCCACCTCGTGCGCCGGCGGGTGATGATCGAGAAACTCGCCGTAGTTCGTAACCCGGGCGTCGGCGCGTGTCTCGATGACCTGCAGCGCGTACGCGAGGGCCATCTCCCCGAAGCGGTGGTGGTGACCGTACGTTTCTCCGTCGGTGGCGATGTTGACCAGCTGCCCGTGCGTGCGGGTGTCGTTGAGCGCGCCGAGGAGTCGGTCGGCGAGGTTCTCGCCACGGGCGAGGAGTCGCTCGAAGGCCACCGCGCGCGAGATCGGCCCGTCGTAGAAGAAGATCGCGATCTGTTTGCCCGACGGAAGGCGGCAGAGGTACGGCAGGGTCGGATCGATGGATCCGTGTACCCACACCGGCTCTCCGATGGGTCGCCAACGCGCCGCCTGATGCGGCTCGAGGATCGTGTAGCGGAGTCCCTCGTCCGCGAGAGCCTCGAGCGACTCGACGTCGACGGCGGTCTCCGGCAGCCACATCGCCTCCGGCTTGCGTCCGAAGCGGCGTTCGAAGTCCCTCACACCCCAACGCACCTGCGTGCGCTTGTCACGACCATTGGCGAGAGGAAGGATGATGTGGTTGTAGGCCTGCCCGATCGCGCAGCCATGGCCGGAGTAGCGCTCGATCGAGACCCGGTCCGCCTCGAGAATCGCCGCGTAGGTGTCGGGCGAGGCGGCCTCCAGCCAGCTCAGGAGCGTCGGGCCGAAGTTGAAACTGATCGACGCATAGTTGTTGACGATGCCCAGGATGAGGTCGTCCGCGTCGAGGATACGCGCCGTGGCGTTGGGCTCGTAACACTCCGCGGCGATCCGCGCGTTCCAGTCGTGGTACGGGAACGCCGAATCCTGGGTCTCGACCGCCTCCAGCCACGGGTTCTCCCGGGGAGGCTGGTAGAAGTGGCCGTGGATGGTAATCGCGCGCTTCGGGGATGCCGTCATGGACGGCCGAATGGTATCCCACGCCCAACGCCCCCACGGCCCTCACTCAGCACTCAGCACTCAGCACTCAGCACTCAGCACTCAGCACTCAATCACTCAATCACTCAATCACTCAATCACTCAATCACTCAGCACTCAGCACTCAGCACTCAGCACTCGGCCTGGCTCTCTGTTTGCTATTGCAGTCCGGCTCCAAGAACCGACCAGGGAGATTCATCGAATGGCTCACACCCTCAGCCTTGCCGATTTGCTGCGCAGTCACCAGGAAGACGTCCTGCGGGAGTGGATGCGGCTCCAGCAGCAGGACCTCTCGCTTCGCAACAACCTTCTCCGGGAGGGAGAGCTCGAGCAGCAGTGTCGTGATTTCCTCACCGCCCTCATTTCCGCATTCGAGGCCGGCGGCCGCGGCGCGGACGCCACGAACGCGGCGGTTTGGGCTCCGGTGCGGGACATGCTGTCCGGATTGTCGCGATCGCGCGCGCGGCAGGGCTTTACGCCGACGGAGACCTCGATGTTCGTCTTCTCGCTCAAGCAGCCGATCTTCGCGATCCTGCGGGGCGAGCTGACGGCCGATCAATTCATCGACGAGAGCTGGGCGCTCACCCTCATCCTCGACGGACTGGGCCTGTTCACGGCGGAGACGTATCAGAAAGGCCGCGAGGAGATCATCTCGCGCCAGCAGCAGGATCTCCTCGAGCTCTCCACGCCCGTAGTCGAATTGTGGGAAGGGGTGCTGGCCCTGCCGCTCATCGGGACGCTCGACAGCGCGCGCACGCAGGTGGTCATGGAGAGCCTGCTGCAGGCCATCGTCGAGACGGGCTCGTCGATCGCGATCATCGACATCACCGGGGTCCCCGTGGTCGACACGCTCGTCGCGCAGCATCTGCTCAAGACCGTGGCCGCGGCGCGGCTCATGGGCGCGGACTGCATCATCAGCGGCATCCGGCCTCAGATCGCGCAGACCATCGTGCATCTCGGCGTCGAGATCTCGGACGTGCCCACCAAGGCCACCCTTGCCGACGCCTTCGCGATCGCCCTCGGGCGCGTCGGTCTGACGGTCGCAAAACGAAAAGCGCCGTTGACCCCACGGGCGGCGGAGTAGCCATGGAGCGCATCCCGATCCTGAAGATGGGGAGGTTCCTCCTCGTCTCGATCCAGATCGACATGGACGACCACACGGCCATGGTCCTGCAGGACGACCTCACCGGACAGATCGTGAAGCATCGCGCGAAGGGCGTGCTGATCGACATCTCGTCGCTCGACGTCGTCGACTCGTTCATCGGCCGCATGCTCGCGAATACCGCGGCCATGGCCCGGATCCTCGACGCCGAGACGGTCGTCGTCGGGATGCAGCCCTCGGTGGCCATCACCCTCGTGGAACTGGGCCTGTCCCTCAAAGGGGTCCGTTCCGCGCTGAACGTGGAGAGGGGGATGGAACTGCTGCGCCGTATCGCGACGGACATCGGAACGGAACCGGCGGATGCAGACGACGAAAACTGAGACGGCTCCCGTACGCAGCTCCGCCGACGTCGTCAGCGTTCGCCATCTCGTGCGGCGCTGGGCTGTGGAGCTCGGCTTCACGCTCGTCGAGCAGACGAAGATCGTGACGGCGGCGAGCGAGCTCGCGCGCAACATGATCGACTACGGCGGCGGCGGTACGCTGGTCCTCGAGTCGCTCGACGACGGCATCCGCAAGGGCCTCCGGCTCGTCTTCGAAGACCGTGGTCCGGGCATCGCCGACATCCAGGCAGCGCTACGCGACGGACACACGACCGGCTCGGGGTTGGGACTCGGACTCGGCGGCGCGAAACGGCTCTCGAACGAGTTCGACATCCGCAGTGCGCCGGGGGAAGGCACGCGGGTGGCGATCACTCGCTGGAAAGGAGCGTCGTGATTCGGGTCTCGGAAGCAGTGCGCGTCGACGACGCGAGCGCGATCGCGGATGCCCGTCGTGCCGCGCTGACATGTGCCACGTCCCTTCGTCTGAGCGAGACCTCGAGCGGCTATGCCGGACTGGTGGCGACGGAACTGGCCACGAACCTGATCAAGCACGCCGGCGGCGGCTCGGTGCTCCTCGGCTCGGACGAGTCACGCGAGAAGTCGATGGTCATCCTGTCGATCGACACGGGCCGCGGGCTGACGAACGCGGCGGCGATGAGCGACGGCTACTCGACGTCCGGCACCGCCGGCACCGGCCTCGGCGCCGTCCGGCGGGCCTCGGCGACGTTCGACGTCTATGCGTTTCCCGATCGCGGCACGACCATCCTCGCGACGATCGCGGACGCGGCTTCGCGGGCACCGCTGGTGCGCGCGCCGTCGCGCGTCATCGTCGGCGGGATCTGCATCGCAAAGCCGGGTGAAGAGGAGAGCGGCGACGCCTGGACGGCGGGGCTCTCGCGCGACCTCGTGACGATCTCCGTCGCCGACGGACTCGGACACGGACCGGCGGCGGCGACGGCCTCCACGGCCGCCGTCCGGGCCGTGGCGGAACGATTCGAGCAGCCGCTCGAGGACATGCTTCGGGACGCGCACGGTGCCCTTCGACCCACGCGCGGCGCGGCGATGGCGGTGGCGCGGATCCACCTCACCGCGTGCCGAACCGAGTTCATCGGCGTCGGCAACATCGCTGGTACGATTGTCACGGACGACGCGATGCGGAAGACGGTCTCGCTCTCCGGCATCGTCGGTCACGAGATGCGCAAGGCGCAGTCCTTCTCCTACCCGTGGTTGGCCTCGTCCGTGCTGGTTCTTCAGTCCGACGGCGTCTCGGCAAACTGGAATGCCGCGAAGTACCCGGGGCTGATGCAGCACGGCCCCGCCCTGATCGCGGCCGTGCTCTACCGCGATCACTGTCGCGGGACGGACGACGCCACCGTGGTCGTCGCCAAGGCCTCATGATCATTCCGCTGTCCTCGATCTCGCTGCACTTCGAGTACGACCTGGTGGCCGCGCGCCGCCGGGCCCGGCAGATCGCCGCACTCCTGGGATACGAGCAGCAGGATCAGACCCGTATTGCGACGGTGGCTTCGGAGATCGCGCGCAATGCGCTGCGATATGGCGGCGGCGGGCGAGTGGAGTTCGCCGTCGAGAGGAACGGAACGGCGTCCCTGGTCATGACCATCACGGATCGCGGCCCCGGGATCGGCAATCTCGAAGAAGTGCTCGCCGGCCGGTACGAGTCGCAGACGGGCATGGGGCTCGGCATCGTCGGTGCGCGCCGCCTGATGGACGATCTGCAGATTAGCACCAGCGCCGGTCAGGGCACGACGGTGACGATGAAGAAGCTGCTCTCGCCGCGCGCGCCCGATCTGGCCGGCGACGGCCTGCGCCGGCTGATCGACGAGCTCGCGCGACACCGTTCCGAGAGCCCTCTCGAGGAGATCCAACAGCAGAACGCCGAACTGCTGCGAGCCCTCGGAGAGCTCGAGGAACGACAGAACGAACAGGAGCGTCTCAACCAGGAGCTCGAGGACACGAATCGCGGCGTGCTGGCTCTGTACGCGGAGATCGACGAAAAGGCCGAGTCGCTCCGTCGTGCGGACCAGGTGAAGACGCGTTTCCTCTCCGACATGAGCCACGAGTTCCGCACGCCCGTGAACTCGATCCTCGCGCTTACGCGCCTCCTCGAGGAGTTGCCGCTCGGCGAGGAGGGGCAGAAGCAGATCGGCCTCATTCGCCGCGCGGCCGAGGACCTGGAGAGCCTCGTGAACGACTTCCTCGATCTGGCGAAGATCGAGGCGGGCAAGATCGAGGTCCGGCCGGCCGAGCTCGAGGTGGGAAGGCTCTTCAGCGCTCTGCGCGGCATGCTCCGGCCGCTGCTGCTGAATCGTTCCCTGTCTCTGGTGTTCGAAGAACCGGCGGATCTGCCGGTGATGTTCACGGACGAGGGGAAGGTCTCCCAGATCCTGCGCAACTTCATCTCCAATGCGCTGAAGTTCACGGAGGCGGGAGAGATCCGAGTGTCGGCCGAGAGGGACGGCGACGCGGTCCGCTTCAGCGTCGAGGACACGGGCATTGGGATCGCGCCCGAGGATCAGGAGCGGATCTTCGAGGAATTCACGCAGATTCCCAATCCTCTGCAGCGCAATCACAAAGGCACGGGCCTCGGGCTTCCGCTCACGCGCAAGCTGGCGTCGATCGTCGGAGGAAAGGTCGGCGTCCGCAGCACACCCGGCCTCGGGTCCACGTTCTGGGCGGAGATCCCGATCGAGTACGACGGACGGGGCGCGCAGCGGCCGTTGCCTGCATTGCTGGAGGAGAAGCCGATCCGGATCCTCATCGTCGACGACGACGAGACGGCGCGCTACACGCTCGCGAATTTCGCCACCCGGCCCGGCGCGGAGATCTTCCAGGCCGACAACGGGTTGGACGGCATCGCGCGGGCGTCCAGCGAGCGTCCCGACGTCATCCTGCTCGACCTGATGATGCCCGGCGTCGGCGGACACGAAGTGCTCGCGCGTCTCAAGAGCGATCCCGCGACGGCGCAGATCCCGGTGATCATCGTGACGTCGCGCTTCGTGAACGACGATGAGAAGACGCAGATTCTGACGCGCGCGGCGAGCGTCGTGTACAAGGGCGATCTGTCTCGAGAGAACGTGGCGAGAGCGATCGGCGAGGCGTTGCCGAAAGAGGGCGAACCGGCCCGGTAGAAACGTCAGGCGCGCCTCGCCGCCCGAACTCGGGCGCATTGCCCGCTACGTAGCCGCCTTCGACGAACGTGTCATCCTGAGCCGCGCTCCGCCGGCCCAGGATGACAGCGTTTTCTGGCGCGCACGCTAGGTAGCCCCAGCCCCTCCCGATCGGTCCTGTTCCAACAGCTCCGCCACTCGATTTCCGAGCGCGCCGATGTCCAGCGGCTTGCGCATCACGCCGCGTACGGATCGCGGAAAGCGATGCTGCAGTTCGTCCGCGCGGACGTCCTCGGGCGGCGCGCTGGTGATCACGAGCACCGCGGGGAGCTCGTCGAGCGCTCTCACAGAAGGGTCGGACACGAGAGCGTCGAGCGAAATGAGGAAGTCGATCCCGCTCATGTGGGGCATCAGGACGTCGAGCACCACCACCGCGTAGCGCTCGATGGCGATCTGGTGCAGAGCATCGACTCCGTCGCGGGCGCCGTCGACTGGTAGAGACGACCGCTCGGCCAGGTACTCCACCAGGAGACGCCGGACGCCATCGTCATCGTCGACTACGAGTATGTTTCCCGCAGGCATATGGGTGCCCGTGTGTCGGGTTGCACGAACCCAGCCAGAGCATGGCGATCATGTGAAGATCAGCTTCGCGCCGGCGATGAGGAGGACGACCGCCAGGAGGCGCTTGATCACCGCGGGATCGAAGCGCCGGCTCCCGAGGTAGGACCCCAACGTCCCGCCGACCCCCGCGGCAGCGACGAGGGCAAGGGCAAAGTGGGGGAACTGTCGTGTGCTGCTCACGTTGCCCAGAAGACCGGCAGCGGAATTGACCAGGATGAAAAGGGCGGACACCGCCGCGGCCTGACGAGCCCGAGCCCAGTGCATGAAGAGCATGAGCGGCGTCAGAAAGATCCCCCCACCCGTACCGGTCAGGCCGGAGAGCAGGCCGATGCCGCCGCCGACGAACATGGCCAGAGTACGGGGCGGCGCGATCGGATCGTGGTCGGCCGGTGGACGAAGAAAAAAACGTGCTGCCGAGTACAGCAGGATGACTCCGAGGACGACCTTGAAGACGTGCGTGGGCAGGTTGATGAACCCGCCGACGAAGGCGAGAGGCATGGACAGGAGCGCAAACGGCCAGAAGAGACGCCAGGACAGGTGGCCGGCGCGCCAGAACTGCCAGGTACCGATCGCGGCCACAAGGATATTGAGCGTCAGCGCCGTCGGCTTGATCGCTTCCGGCGCGACGCTCAGCAGGGACATGACGGCGATATATCCGGAAGCGCCCGCGTGGCCGACGGACGAGTAGAGCAACGCAATCGCGAAGACTCCAAGGGCGAGCAGCGCAAGCGACGCGGTGGTCATCGGAGTCAATAAGAGGACCACGGTATCCACCACCGCCACGTCGTCCACGCGAGACGTTCCGCGAGAACCGTGGTGACCCCGAGGAGCATCCTGGACCGTTGCCGGTAGAACGTGAACTGGCCTCCCTGTTTCACGCCGAGGAGCTGGGTGACCCATCCTCGCGAGGCCTCGAACATCGACTGCACCATGACGTACTGCTGTGGCAACGCGCCACCCGTGTTGGTGACGATCGAATTCGCCTCGCTCTTCAGCCAGGTGTTCTTGTAGGCCGCCATCGCGGAGTCGCCGAGCCCGATGATCTTCTGGCCGAGCCAGTTGAATTGATTGTCCTGGCTGGGCTGGATGTGGAACAGCGAGTACGATCCTCCGCCCCAGTCGAGGATCAGGACCGTGCAGCCGTTCTGCATCTCCGTGACCCACAGCTCGGAAGCGAGCGCGCCGGCGATCACGCGCGTCGTGGGAGCGTGACGGGCGCCCACGACCGCACCCACCGGCAACGCGGCCCCTCGCATCGGCGAGAGAATCATCCGGCGCTGAATGGTGCAGTCGTCATTGGCGGCGCCCGACCAGCCGCGGGCGGTGTTCTGGTCATCGTCGATGACGATGCCGTTCGGTCCCCCGGCGAACCAGAGTTGGTGCTGCGTCCCGTCCACGACCGCGGGGAGTGGATTGACGACGAGGGCGGTGTTCGTCAGCGTTGCCAGTGGATTGGCGATGAGGGTCGCGTATGCGTTGATGGTCCGGATGCGATCGGCGACGGCCACGAGGAGGTCTCTGCCCTTTACCGCGCCGCCAGGGGTGGCAGATACCGCAGCGGCGGGTCGAAGTAGCGGAAGAAGGCTTGGGCCTCCACCTCAGTGCCACCGTACGCTTTGATTGCGCCGGTGCGGATCAACTCGCCGAGGACCTTCTCAAAGTCGCGGTCCTTGCCCGCGACGTCGGCGTAGATCAGCGCGCTTTCCGCCTTCTTGTCCATCTGGAGGACGACCTTTGCTCTGGCGCGGACGGCGTCGAGGCTCGGCCCGGTGAAGATGACTTCGCAGATGCCACGGCGGATTTCGAGGACGTAGCCCTGCCATTCCTGGTTCGGTGCGGTGGGGGCGAAGTGGAAGCCGAGGGTCGTGTTCGTATTGGATGCGATCGTCTCCTCGGCTTTGAGGCGCATCGTCCATTGATTCACCCAGGTCGCGTACGGAAGGGCATCGACGATGCCGGGGGAGGTGAGGCCTCCGCTGACGGCTGGAGTAGTCGGGAGGGGGAAGATTCCGCGAAGCTCGTTTGCGGCGACGAGGTACCAGTTGCGCCAGTTGGGATTGGTTTGCGGCTCGGCGAGTTTCACGAACGCCTTCGCCTTCGCCTCGCGCGCCTCGGCGTCTTGCGTATTCGACGTGACGAGCAGGGATGCCATCTCGGCGGACCACTGATAGTCGCGGCGGTTGTAGGCGGCGTTCGCCTCGCCGAGGACTTTGTCGCGGCCGCCCATCATCGCGACGGTCTGCCGCGCGTATTGATCCTGTGGTGTGGGGCTCAGGCCGACGGGATCGGCCTGAAACCACCCCAGGTAGCCGACGTAGAGCTCCCGAACGGATTGGGACACCGAGCCATAGAAAGCGCGGAGGTAGTCCTTCGGATCGGTGACGTCGTTCCCCTTCGCGGTGTTGATGGTCGAGAGGTCATCGATCAGATAGTCGGGCATGGTTACGATCTGCGGGATCTGCTGCATCGTATAGCCCTTGTTCATGGAGCGCACGGACTGGTCGTGCGTGTACTGGATCGCGTCGCGGAAGTTCCTCAGCAGCGTCTGAATGTTGCTCGAGCCGCACAAAGGCGTGCCGTGGCTCGGCAACATGCACCATGAGTTCAGCAGGCGCAGCTTGTCCACGCTGCGGAACCATGTGGCCGGATTGCGGTAGCTCGTGCCGCGGAGGCTGTAGAGGTTCGGGAACGAAGGCCCCTGGATGACCTCCGCCGACTGCAGCAGGCCGGCGTCCCCGCTGCCGCCGTTGCCTTGGTCGGGGATGAATACCGCGAGCTCGTCGTCGGTCTCGCTGGGGACGTAGATCAGCTCCATCGTCACGCCCGCCGCGGTGAGGGTCATGTGCTGCGAGAATGTCCGCGACGGCATCACGAAATCGGACTTCCCTTCCTCCACCTTGTAGCCGATGCCGTTGGTCACGAGCCAGTTCGGGGGAAGGAAGCTGCCGTACATGTAGCCGGACCGCGTATTGATCATCGTGCCGATCACCGTGGCGGTGTTGTTCACGCCCTCGACGATCTTCTCCTGGCCGATGATCGTCACGCACTGCAGCGAATCGGCGTTCAGGGGGTCATCGCTGCCGGCGCTCTTCCGCGCTTCCTCGGGGCACGCCGGAAGCTGCGCGGCGTCGAGATACTCGCGGACGCCGCCGATGTGGTCGATGTGGTTGTGGGTGTAGATGATGGCGCGAATAGGGAGCTTGCCGGCGGGGAAGACGCCTTTCGCGCGGAAGCCCTTGATCGCCTCGATGACCGATCCGCGGTCCCCGAGGGTGTCGATGATGACGATGCCTTTCGGACCGACGATGGCGATCGTGTTGGCGAGGTTGTATCCGACCGCACTGTAGGCCTTGTAGTCGAGATTCTTCGGCACATGCGCCGACAGCCGAGCGTCACTCTGGATGTCCCACACCTCGGCCGGCAGGAACCAGTTCGTGTGGTTCACGAGCAAGGGATTGGCGGGCGGAGGAGGCGGTGTCTGCGCGCTCGCCGAGACGGCGGCGAGCAGACAGAGACCAAGGACACGGAGTCGGAGCATGGGAACCTCCTCTTCGGTTTTGGTGATTGTGGACCGAGGAATTCTAGGGGGAAGGACGGCGCAGGGCAAGTGCGGAGACGGCGCGGAAAGTGAGGAACCCGAACGCCGCGAGCGCGCCGAGGAGGATGAAAGATCGCGACCGTCCGCGGCCCCGGATCATCCCGGAACCGCGGACGACGATCATCAGAGACGGACGATCCCCTGATAGGTTTCCGGACGGCGGTCGCGGTAGAACTGCCACGTGTTCCGCACTTCGCGGATCTTGTCGAGGTCGAGATCGGCCACGACCAGCGCATCCTGATCGCGGGGGGCGATGGAAACGATCTGTCCCCGCGGATCGCAGAAGTAGCTCTGTCCGTAGAACTCGCCGATGTTCCACGGACCCTCCATTCCGACGCGATTGATCGCGCCGATGAAGTAGCCG
>CAZLGP010000314.1:0-7325 GCA_964558905.1 uncultured Thermoanaerobaculia bacterium
CAAGCACCAAGCACCAAGCACCAAGCACCAAGCACCAACCACCAACCACCAACCGTCAACCACCAACCACCAACCGTCAACCACCAACCGTCAACCGTCAATCACCAACCAGTCGACCGTCAACCACCAACCGTCAATCACAACCCGCCAACCGCCAACCGCCAACCGCCAACCGACCTAAATCACCAGCCGGGCCGCACGAATGTCTCCGTCCAGCGGCCGGTCGTGAAAGACCGGCCGGGCGGCGGTCCGTACCTTCAGGTAGAGCTCGCGGGTGCCTGTACCGAGCTGGGTGGCGATGTTCGCGGACTTGTCGCGGACCGCGTCCTCGAACTCGCGGGCCTGGGCCTCGGCGTGTTTCACCTCGAGGAGCTTCGGCGCGGGCTGGTTCGGGTCGTAGTTGAATACCGCGCGCCACTCGACGGCCTGCGCGGCGGTGAGCAGCTCGATCGCGAGGACCGAGCGAACGTTCGACAGCACCGTGCGCAGCTTGCGCGCGGCGTGCGTCGACATGGACACATGGTCCTCGGCGTTCGCCCCCGTCGGGATCGAGTCGACGGAGGCGGGGTGCGCGAGCACCTTGTTCTCCGACACGATTGAAGCTGCTGTGTACTGCAGGATCATCAGCCCGGAGTTGACGCCGGGGCGCGTGGTCAGGTTCGGCGGCAGGCCGCGGTTGTGGTGGCCGTCGAGCATGAGCTGCGTACGACGCTCGGAGATGTTGCCGAGCTCCGCGATGGCGATGGTCAGGAAGTCCGCGGCCAGCGCGAGCGGCTGTCCGTGAAAGTTCCCGGCCGAGTAGGCGAGGCGGGTCTCGCCGTGATACCACTCGGGCCAGTTCGCGCGGAACTGAATGTCGAACGGATCGCCTTCCTCGAAGAACAGCGGATTGTCGGTGGCGGCGTTGATCTCCTTTTCCGCGATGCCGCGCACGTGGTTCAGCGTGTCCCGCGTCGCGCCGTGCACCTGCGGCGCGCAACGGAGCGAGTAGGCATCCTGCACCGCGCCCGCGCGCTCGACGAGGCGCGAGCCGGTCAGCATCTCCCGGATGCGACGCGCGGACTCGATCTGCCCGACGTGTCCGCGCAGCTCGTGCACTTTGGAATCGAGCGCACGCGTGCAGCCGGCCATCGCCTCGAGCGACAGGGCAGCAGCTGAGTCGGCGGCGTCCGCGAGTCGCTCCGCATCATGCACGGCGAGGGCGAGCATGGCCGCGGAGAAATTGGCTCCATTGACCAGGCCCAGCCCTTCCTTGAACGTCGGCTTCATCTCCGCGGCCGTGAACCCAAGGAGCTCGGGGAGCTCGCGCGCGGAACGCAGAGTCGCGTCATCGAGCTTGTAAAAGCGGCCTTCGCCGAGAAGCGTGACGAACAGATGCGAGAGCGGGCAGAGATCGCCGCTCGCGCCGACGGATCCGCGCAGCGGGACCAGCGGAATCACGCCCCGGTTGAGCATCGCCTGAACGATCTCCACGAGCTTGCGGCGCACGCCGGAGTGCCCCTTGAGGAACGCGTTGAGCCGCGTCGCCAGCGCGCCGCGCACGACCTCGGCCGGGAAGTAGTTCGCGAGGTCGTCCGGATCGGAGCTCTCGCCGACGCCGACGGAGTGCGAGAGGAGGAGATTGCGCTGGAGCTGTTCGAGATCCTCCGGGGCGATCGGTTTGTCTTTGAACTCGCCGAAGCCGGTCGTCACGCCGTACTCGGTCGGCGCGGCTTTCCCCTCCGCGTAGGCGCGGCGGTAGTTCGCGACCACGCGCGCGATTAGCGCCTCGCTGCGTGCCACGCGCTCGTTCGTCGCGGGATCGAGCTCCACGCGCGCGTTGTCGCGCGCGATCCGGACGAGTTGATCGATCGTGAGGGAGTTGCCGTCGAGGAGGATCATGGTGTGTCTGTCGTCCGCCACGCGGACTGGATTTCCTGGATCGCGCTCACGCCGTCAACTCCGCGAGCATCTTCACCACCGTCGCGATCAGGTCGACCCTCGGCACCGTAACCTGTCCGGCGCGCTGCGCGAGCCATTCTTTGCGGTCCGCGGTCGGCAGAGCGCGCTCCCTGCCGGCGACCAGATCTTTGATCGTGATCACGCCCTGCTCTTTCTCGTTCGATCCGTAGAGGACCGCGAGCGGGATGTTGTATTTGTCCGCGTACTTGAGCTGCTGGCGGGGCCCGCGCCCCGACCCGAGGTAGAGCTCGGTCGGGATTCCGGCCCGGCGCAACTCCCATGTCATCGCCACGATGTCGTCGCGGAGGGAGGGGTCCATGTTCGTCACGAGCACGCGGGCTGTTGCTTTTTGAGTGCCGACCGTGCCGAGGTGCGTGAGTACCGCGAGAAGGCGATCGACGCCGATCGACGCGCCGACCGCGGGGATCGGCTCGCCGAGGAAGCGCATGACGAGGTTGTCGTAGCGGCCGCCGCCGAAGACGGAGCCGAACTGCGGCGCATCGAGGAGGATCGCCTCGAAGACGGGACCGGTGTAGTACGCGAGACCGCGCGCGATGGACAGATCGAGCGAGACGCGATCATCGCCGTAGCCGAGGACGTAGAGGTGATTCGAGATCCGCTCGACCACGTCCAGTTGCGGGCGCGCGTTCTCCACCTCGGCGAAGAGCTCGCGGGTCTGCGAGAGCACTTCGCGGCGCGAGTCGGACTTGATCGCCAGGAAGCGCTCGATGCGGTCCACCTGATCGCGCCCGAGACCGAGGCCGCGGATGGTGTCGCCCGACTCGTCGCGGTAGCCTTCCATGAGCTCGAGCCTGACTTTGTCGAGACCGACCTTGTCGAGCTTGTCGAGCACGCGGAAGACCTCGACGCTCTGATCGGGCGCGATGCCGGCGTAGGCGAGCAGGAGGTTCAGGATCGCGCGGCTGGAGAAGCGGACGAGGTAGCGTCCGACGCCGAGGGCCGAGAGCGTGTCGCACATCCCGGCGAGAATCTCGGTGTCCGCGATCTCGCTCTCGACGCCGACGGAGTCGAGATCGAACTGCGTGAACTCGCGATAGCGGCCTTTGTCCGGCTTGTCCGCGCGCCAGACCGAGGCGACCTGGTAGCGGCGGAACGGCCGCGGCAACTCCGGGTACTGCGCGATCACGCGCGCGAGGGGGACGGTCAGATCGAAGCGGAGACCGAGGTCTTCCTTCTCCGGGTTCGTGACCCGGAAGATCGACTGCTGCGCCTCCGTGCCCGCGCTGCCGGAGAGCACGTCGAGGAACTCGATGGCCGGGGTGGAAAGGGGAACGAAGCCGTAGAGCTCGTACACGCCGCGGATGGTGTCGACCATCTGCTGACGCGCGAGCATCTGATCCGGCAGGAGATCGCGGAGGCCGCGGGAGAGCCGCGGGATGACGGTGTCGGACATTGTTCGGAAATTGAAAATTGAAAATTGAAAATTGAAAAAAAAACCGCGCGCATCGGGGCGGCGGCTTTTCAATTTTCAATTTTCAATTTTCAATTTTCAATTCCCGGAAGGAAAGGTTGGTACCGAGGGGCGGTCTCGAACCGCCGACCCCCAGATCCACAATCTGGTGCTCTAACCTACTGAGCTACCTCGGCACGGGGCGGGATGATACACGCGCGGTCGCAAGAGGGGAAGTCTGGCCCGCGCGAGGTGTAGAACGCCTCGAGCGAAGACGTATTCCTGGGGAGCAGGCGGAGGTTCGGTGCAGCTGGGATTGTGCTCTGGGCGCTTTCTGGGGGCCTACCCGGACGAATAGGACGAATAGGACGGATAGGACGAATAGGACGAATAGGGAGAATGGGAAGACTCCCTATTCGTCCCATGAGTCCTATCCGTCCCATTTGTCCTGACACTGGCGCTCCCTCAGTCCGCTTCCGCGAACTCTCGCGTTCTCTCCCGGTGCACGTTGATCGCGCGGCCGAACGTGACGATCAGCCCGCGCTCGCGGAAGCGCTGCATGAAGGCGGTGATCCGCGGCCGCGTGGTTCCCACGATCTGCGAGAGCTCTTCGTGCGAGATCTTCTGATCGAGCTTGAGGTAGGCACCATCCGGTGTTCCGAGCTTCTCCGCGACCTCGAGGAGGACCTTCGCCAGGCGCCGTTCGGAAGGCATCGTGACGAGGTCGAAGACGGCGGTCTGCCGGTCCGCGATGCGCTTGGCGAGATGGGCGATGAGCACCTCGGTCGCCCTCGTCCGCTCGACCGCGGCGAGGAAATCGCGTCGCGACGCGCGCCGCACCACCGTCGGCTGCATCGCCGTCGCCGTCTCGAAACGCTTTGCCGATGCCGTGAAGCATGACTCGCCGAACACGTCGCCGGTGGTGTAGATGGCCAGAAGACAATCCTTGCCGGCGGCGGACGACATCGACACCTTCACCTGACCCGATTCGATCAGGTACATCGACTCGTCTTCGTCCCCGTTCGCGTAGATCCGCGTCTGCGCGTCGACGCGCACGCGCGTGTCCGCGAGTGCGGCGCGATCGAACACTTCGCGAAGGAACGGAGCGAGATGGGCGCGGCCGTCGTTGTGGGTGGGCATTCGGTCAAAAGCGCAGCGATCGTAGGCACCGCCGATCACCGCGTCTGTTCACAATTGGACACCCATGCGCGTCTCCCGAAGGAATGAACTACTCGTCGCAGAAACGCGCGACTTTTCACGCACAGCATCGATGAGCAATCGAGTGGACGTGCTTTCGTGCGGCGGCGCGCGAGGGGTGCTTCATCGTGCACAGCCGCGGCGCGCCGCCGCGCGGTCATGCGTTCCATCGGACCTATCCTGCGCACGCACCGAGGCCGAAACGGCGCTCGGCGATCCTACGGAATGTGGACATGGGGAGCTGCGCGGAGAAGGCATTCCTCAGGCGATGAGGGAGCCGCTTTCGAGGAACGTGTCATCCTGAGCCGCGTAGACGGCGAAGGACCTTCTCCGTTGCGTGCTGGAAGGTTCCTTCGCTGTCTACGCAGCTCAGGATGACACCGGTTTGTGCCGCGCAGGCTTTTAGCCGTGACACGACGCTAGGTGCCCGCCCGTGCCGGCTCAGGACGCGATCAATAGGACATCCGCGAACCAGCGTCGCGTGTCCGTCCAGGTCTTCTCGATCGAGAAGCCCGAGGCGCTCGCGAGCGCCGTCAGCGTCGCCGCGTCGTGTTTGTACGAGCTCTCCGTGTGGATCGACTCGCCCGCGTCGAATGCGACTTCGAGCCGGAGCGCGTCGATGGCCACGCGTTGCGCGCAGCTGCTGACGAGATGCATCTCGATGCGTCCGTGCGCCTCGTCGTAGAAGGCGCGATGGCGGAAGGTCGCGAGATCGAAGTGTCCGTCCAGCTCACGGTTGATGCGACCGAGGATGTTGAGATTGAAGGCGGCGGTGACGCCGAGGGCGTCGTCGTAGGCGGGCTCGAGGACCGCCCGGGCCTTGCGCAGGTCCGCGCCGAGAAGGAGCGCGTCGCCGGGTGCGAGCGCGGACCGGAGGTCACGCAGCATCGCGATCGACTCCTCGGGATCGAGGTTGCCGATCGTCGAGCCGAGGAAGAGGACGACCGTCCGCGCGGAGCCCCCGCCGCTGGCCGGCTGGTCCGGCCGGCGAGCGGCCGGCGCTTCGAGCAGCGATAGGGGCACCGAGGGTTTCATGAAGTCCGAACGGATCGCCGTGATGTGCAGTTCGGGATAGTCGCGGAGCAGATCGCGCGCACTGCGCTCGAGCATCTCCTCGTCGATGTCCACGGGCACGTAGTCGGTCGCCTTCATGACATCGAGCAGGATGCGCGTCTTCCGCGCGGCGCCGCTTCCCAGCTCGACGAGCCGCACCTTCGAACCGAAGGAGGAGACGATCTCCCGCCGGAATGAGGTCAGGATTTCCGCCTCGGCGCGCATGACGTAGTATTCGGGCAGAAAACAGATCGTGTCGAACAGCGATGAGCCCAACGCGTCGTAAAACCAGCGTGGGGGCAGCCACTTTCGCGCCGCCGTCAGGCCGGTGCGGACGTCGAGTGCGAAATCGCTCTGAGCGAGGGGGGCGCGCAGGAGCACGAATCGCGGGTCTTGGGCGAATGGGACGACAGCCACCAAGGTCACGGAATTGTAGCGCGTCCCAACTACGGAACTCCGGACACGTACAATCGTCAAAGAAATCGGACCATGACACGCGCCATTCTCTGCGCTGTTCTCCTTCTTCCTCTGACGGCCTGTTTTTCCGGTTACTCGGAATCCGTCCCGGAGCAGGATCTCCGCGTCCGCCGGGCCGATTTCCGCAGCGAGGTCCTGCTGGCCGGTGAGCTCGAGGCAGCGCATGGCGAGCTGTTGTCCGTACCGCCGCTGCCGTCCTGGCAGACGGCGGTGAAGTGGATCGCCGAGGACGGCGAGGCGGTGAAGGCGGGCGATCCGGTCGCCGAGCTCGACAACAGCGCATTGACGACGGACCTCGACTCGAAGCGTCAGAGCGCAATGCAGGCGACGCAGGAGCTGCAACAGCGCGAGGCGGAGTGGACGGCGGATCTCGGGCAGAAAGAGCTCGAGGTGGAGCAGAAGAAGTCCGCGCTCGACAAGGCCATCCTCGACGCGAAGGTGCCGGCGGAGCTGCTTTCCGCGCGGAAGTACCAGGAGAACCAGAACATGCTTCGCCGCGCCACGACGGATCACGAGAAGGCCGTCGACTCGCTGCGCGCGCGGCGCACGGCGATCGCCGCGGAGCGCGAGAACCTGCTCCTCAACATCGCCAAGACCCGGCGCGCGATCGCGATCGCGGAGACCGCGATCGAAGCGCTCGTGCTGCGCGCGCCGAAGGACGGCATCGTCGTAGTCAAGGATCATCAGTGGGAAGGCCGCAAGCTGCAGAGCGGCGATCCGGTGTGGGTTGGTTTCCCCATCGCGCTCCTGCCGGACCTCGAAACGATCCGCGTCAACGCCGCGCTGGCGGACGTCGACGACGGAAAGATCGCCAGGGGCATGCCCGTCACCGTGACGCTCGACGGCTATCCGGACCTGCAGTTCACCGGCAAGATCGCGTCGATCTCCGCGGTGGCGCAGGAGAGCCGGCGCGCGTCGCTGCGGCGGCATTTCGAAGTGCTGGTCACACTCGATCGCCTCGACCCCTCGCGCATGAGACCCGGCCTGTCCGCGCGAGTGGTCGTGAGGCGCGACGCGCGTCCTTCGCAACTGCTCGCCCCGCGCTCGGCAATCGACTTCGCGAGCGCCACGCCACGCGTGCGCCTCGCCGGCGGGGAGATGAAAGACGTGAAGCTCGGCGCCTGCAACGCACAGGAATGCGTGGTGTCGGGCATCGACGAAGGCACCCGACTCGCGCCCCTCGTGGAGGTGACCCGTGGGTAGGAATGGCGCGCCGGCCGCTGGCCGGCCGGCCAGCGGCCGGCGC
>CAZLGP010000315.1:0-26671 GCA_964558905.1 uncultured Thermoanaerobaculia bacterium
CGACCTCGGTCGCGCCGATGTCGCCCGGCGGGCGGCGCAACGCCACGAGATCCTCGAACGACGCTTCCGCTCCGCCGCGATCGATCACCTCGCGGTGTCGACCGCGGTACCCTACGAACGCGACCTGTTGCGATTCTTCAGGAACCGCGCTTCGATGCACGCGAGGCGAGGGAGCGGACGATGAACTGCGTCTGTTTCCGAGCTCCGAGTCGTCGAGTCGTCGAGAGGCTCAGAGTCTCAGAGTCGCATGGTCTCATCGACGTTGACGCCACGACCTCTGTGAGACTCTGAGACTCTGAGACTCTGAGACTATGAGACTCTGAGCCTCGGAGACTCTCGACGACTCGGAGACTCGGCGACTCGGCGACTTCGTTGACCACATGATCGGACTCGCTCTTACTCTGGCAGTCACCGTGACCTTTTCGCCGGCGCAGCCGAAGGTCGGCGATCTGGTCACGGTCACGTTCGCCGCGCCGGTGGTTCTCGACGCGTCGCCCGACTATGAAGTCGTGGCGCGCCGAGGGAACGCGGTCGTCGTGCGTACGTTCGAGCCGCGGGCGTTCGCGCTGAGCGGCGTCTCCGGCAACGTTCGTTTCCGCAATCTCGAGGTGCCGGTGGCGTCGGTGCTCAGGGAGGGCGACGACCTCGCGCCCGCGCCGCTTGCGCCGCCGCGACCGCTCGAGATCGAGTGGCTGCGATGGATCGCGATCACGCTCGCGGTGCTCGTCGCCCTCGGGGTGCTGATCTACCTCTGGAGGCGATGGCGGGGAAAGAAGCCGGCGGTCGAGCCGGTGCCGCAGCTCACGGCCGAGGAGCGCTTCCGCGCCGCGGTGCTGGCGCTGCGGGAGAATCCCGCGCGCGCGCGGCGCTGGTCCGCGCTGGCGGACGAGACGCGACGGTTCCTCGCGGCCACGCGGCCGCGTCTCGGCAGCGAGCTCACCACGACCGAGCTCGTGCCGAAGCTCGACGAGCGGGAGCGTGTCGTCGAGGAGATCCTCCGGCAGGGCGATCTCGAGAAGTTCTCGCGTCGCGGCGCGGCGGAGCGCGAGTTCGACGAGCTGGCGAATCGGGTGTTGGAGATCGCGACGGACAAAGACCCTACAGCCAGGGAGCTGGCGTCATGATCCGCCTCGCGCATCCGCTCTGGCTCGCGCTCGCGCTGCTCGTTCTGGCGCGCGCGGCGATGCTTTGGCGCGATCGTCGCGCCCGCGTCGGAGCGTTCGCCTTCTCCTCGCTGTCGCTGGTCGACTCGGCGCGCACGGCGCGGATCCGCACCGCCGCGCTTCCGTTCGTCCTCGAGACGATCGCTTTGCTGCTGATCGTCGTCGCGCTCGCGCGGCCGCAGCGCGTGACGCGTCTGGCCACGAGCGATCGCTACGGCGTCGACATCGTCGTCGCCCTCGACGCCTCAGGGAGCATGGCCGCCGAGGACTTCCGTCCTCGGAATCGCTTCACGGTCGCGAAGGAGCTCATCGCCGATTTCATCCGCGGACGGCAGGACGACCGCATCGGCCTGGTCACGTTCGGGAGCCGGGCCGCGACGCGCCTGCCGGTCACGTACGACCGGCGGATCACCGAGGGGATTCTCGATCGCGCGGAGATCGGAGAGCATGGGAACGGGACCGCGATCGGTCACGCGCTGGCGACGTCGGTGAATCGGTTGCGCACGTCCAAGACCAGCAGCCGCGTGGTGATCCTGGTGACGGACGGCGTGAACAACTCCGGCTCGATCGATCCGCGCGTGGCCGCGCAGCTGGCCGAGCGCAGCGGGATCAAGGTGTACACGATCGGCGTCGGAAGCGAGGGCCCGGTGCCGCTGCCTGTGAAGCGGCAGAATCCGTTCACGGGCATGACCGAGACGGTCTACACGCACATCCGCGGGGAGCTCGACGAGCCGACCCTCTCTGTAATTGCCGAGATCACGGGTGGCGAGTACTTCCGCGCGACCGACGCCCGCGCGCTCAGCAACGTCCTGCGACGCATCGACGCGCTGGAGAAGACGCGCCTGACGACGCCGAAGCGCGAGCAGATCGACGAGCTGTACGCGATTCCGCTCGCGTACGCGCTGGCGCTGCTGGCGATCGCGCTGCTGGCCGGTGAGACGCTGTGGATGAAGGTGCCGGCGTGAGCTTCCGCAACGTCACGATGCTCTGGCTGATTGCCGCGGTGCCGCTCGCGGTGGTGTTCCTCGTGCTGCGGGAACGCGCGCGTACGCGCATCGCGCGAAGGTTTGCGTCCGAGCGGCTGCGCGGAGTGGCAAATGGTGCGCGAGCGGCCCGTCCGTGGCTCCTCGGCATCGGCGTGGCCGCGGCCCTCGTCGCGCTCGCGGGGCCGTACGCCGGCTTCGCGCTCGTGCCGATCATCGCGCGCGAAGCGAACCGCGTGCTGGTCATCGACGTCTCCAACAGCATGGCGGCCGACGATGTCGGGACGTCGCGTCTGAACGCGGCGAAGGCGCTCGCGATGCGGCTGGCACGGGCCCAGGAGGGGCGCATCGCGCTGGTCGTGTTCGAGGCGCAGCCGGAGGTCGTGTCGCCCCTGACCACCGACGGCGAGGCCGTGGCGGCGCTGATCGATACGTTGCAGCCCGGCGAGATCGGCGCGCCCGGCTCGGACGTCGGCAGCGCCATGCTCGCCGCGCTGCGCCTCATTGCAGCGGAGACCGGACAAAAGGCGGACCTGGTCGTCCTCAGCGACGGCGAGGATCAGGGCTCACGAGTTGCGGAGGCGGTGCAGCGCGCGAAATCGCGGGCCACCGAGGTGTCGACGATCGTGATCGGCAACTCGCAGGGAAGCACCATTCCGACGCCGCGCGGTCCGCTGCGCGACACATCGGGCGAGATCGTGACGACCTACGCGCGCAGCGACATCCTCGGCGACATCGCGCGCGCGACGGGCGGAACGCTGCTCGAGAATCCGTTCGCCGATCGGGCTCTCGATCCGATCCTGGGCCGCGGCGCGACGACGACGCGCCAGACGCACACACGCGTGCCGGTCGATCGCTACCAGTGGCCGCTCGCGCTTGCATTCATCGCGTTCTTCGCCGGCTCGCTCCTGCATCGAGGTGCGGAGTGAGAACGGTCGCCGCCCTGCTGGTGCTCGCGTCGCTGTGGGGCGATGTGAACGCGCGCCTCGCCAGTGCGCGCGGGGCGAAGGCGTTCGAGAAGAAAGAGTACACGAGAGCGGTAGAGGAGTTTCGCCGCGCACAGGAGCTGGCCCCTTCGCCGCGGAATGCGTTCAACCTCGGCACCGCGGAGATCGCGGCCGGCCAGCGCGAGTTCGGCTCGGCGACGCTGGCCGAGGCGCTGAAGGACCCCGCGTTGCGTGCCGACGCGCTCTACAACCGCGGGAACAGCGCGCTCGCGGCGAAGGCGCTCGATCATGCGATCCGCGACTACGGCGACGCGCTGCGCGCGGACCCCCGCCACATGGCCGCGAAGCGGAATCTCGAGATCGCGCTGCAGCGGCGCGAGCAGCAGCGACAGAATGCATCAGCGAGCCAGGCGAACCAGCAGGGGCAGCCGCAACAGGAACAACAGCAGCAGGCGCCCGCGCAGGGCCAGCAGCAGCCGAAAGGACAACTCGATCTCGAGGCCCTCCTGCGCAGCGTGCAGCAACAGGAAGCGGACGAGCTGCGGCGGATGAAAGGGAAGGCGGACGCGGCACGGGTGGGGTGGTGAGCGCGAAAGGCAGAAGGCAGAAGGCAGAAGGCAGAAGGTGGTTGCTTCGCGTGTTTCTCTTCTGCCTTCTGCCTTCTGCTTTCTGCCTTTTGCCTTCCAGTGCCAACGAGGTCGTCGTCGATACCCGCACGCTGGACATGAACGACCTCGCGACCATCACGGTCTCGCTCGAGGGCTCCTTCGCGTCGAACGACTTCGTGGAGATCCCGCTGCGGAACCTTGCCTTTGTGGGCGAGCCGTACGTCGCGTCGGAGTTTGTCTTGACCAACGGGCAGGTCGTCCGGCGGAAAGTGTTCCGCTATCGCGTGCGTCCGCTCGTGCCCGGACCCGCCGTGATCGGGCCCATCGAGCTCAGCGCCGAAGACGGGCAGGTCGATCGACTCGCGGCGGTCGCGCTCGAGGTGCTTCCGAACCGCGCGGGCGGTTCGAACGATCCGGAGCACGTTCTGCGCGAGCTGCTCGCGCTCGGCCGCGATCCGTTCTTCATCGTCGCCGAGGCAGACAAGCGGACGGTGTTCGTCGGCGAGCCGGTGGTCATCACCTGGGTGATGTACAACGCCGCGGCGGTGCAGCAGTGGCAGATCGTGAACGTGCCGAAGCTGGCCGATTTCTGGAGCGAGGAGCTGACGCGCAAGGAGTCGCAGGAGCGCCAATACGTCGGTGACACGATGGTGCAGCGGCTGCCCGTGCGCCGCGTTGCGCTTTACCCTCTGCGCAGCGGCCGATTGCGCGTCGAGGGTCTCACGGTCGAAGGGGCGATCATGCGACGGGTCCGCCGTGGACCGTTCGCGATGTTCGACGGGGAGCTCGTCGAGACCACGTTCACCTCGGCGCCGGTGGATCTCGATGTGCGGCCGATTCCCGAGGGGCCGCCCGTCGACGCGGTGGGCGAGCTCACGCTTGCGTGCGAGACGCCGCCGCAGGCGGGGAACGGGCCGGTCGTGGTGCGGGTGGCGCTGTCGGGCACCGGCAACGTGCGCGCGGTGGAGCCTCCGCGATTCGAGCGTGGCGTCGCGGGGACCGTGCAGATCGAAGGCGGAGCCGTGAGCGTTGCGCGTGACGAAGCGACGGCGGAGATGACGCGGCAGTGGGAGTATCTGATTTTTCCGTCGGAGACCGGGACGCTGGAAGTGCCCGCGCTGACCATGCGGATCTTCGACCCCCGCGGCGGCACGCGCCGCGAGCTGCGATGCGCCGGCACGTTCCTTCCCGTCGTTGCGATGCCGCTCCCCGTGGGCGCCTCGCCGCCGCCCGTGGAGATGCGGCGCACGATTCCGTGGCCGTGGCTCGCGGGCGGGGCGGCATTGCTGCTGGCGGCATTCATCGCGTTCCCTCGCGTGGCGCGCGAGCTGGCGTTGCGCCGCGAGGCGCGGGGGATCGTCCGCAACGCGACGCCCGCGGAGATCCGCGCGCGAATGGAGCAACGGGTGAAGATCCCTCTCGACGAGGCGTCCGATCGGGGAGACGCGTGGCGCTCGCTGCGGTCGCTGCTGGAGGCCGCGGAGAAGGAGCGGGACGTCGCGGCGGATGCGGAGGACGAGCTCGTCCGTCGCGTCCGCGAGGTGCTGGGCACGTGACGGCGATGTCGTCCGCCCGCGCGACGAAGGGGAGGAAGAAAAGAAGCGAGAGAAGGATCGCGAGCCAGCGTTCGAGGCGGTAGTCGTTCGATTCCATGACAGAGAGCATTGAGCGCCCGCTCTTCGTCGACGCCGCGAAGGAGGTGAGGAATCTTTGTGCGGGGATTGTGGCGAAAATGAGGATTCGCTACTTCCGCGCGCGGAATCCGTTCGCCGTGGTCTCGATGCGGACGAATCCGGACCTCTCCAGGACCTCCCGCACCTCAGACGTGAGCTCCGTCCCGATGGCCTCGACGACGTCGAAGCGCTCCTGCAGCGCGATCTGCTCGAGCAACGTATGCCAGCCGAGCGGGCGAAAGAGGGTCACGGAGATGTGCGGCCATTCGACCGCGGACATCCAGGCCGCCTCCGCCGCCGCACGATTCGCGGGCGTGTCCACCATCCACACCGGAGTGTGAAAGGCGAGCTTCTCGAGCTGACTCGAGAAGTCCTCCGAGAAGACGACGGCGACGGAGCGGGACATATGGAAGTTGCCAGTGGCCAGTGGTCAGTTACCAGTACAGTGTCGCCCGGGCGGAAACGCCCTGGCAACCGGCAACTGGGAACTGGCAACTCCACGTCACCATCCGCACTGCTTTCCGCGATTCTGTTCGTCGAGCCAGTCCTTCAGAGGGCGGAAATAGTCGACGATTGCGCTCGCGTCCATCTCCCGCTGTCCCGTCAGCGCTTCCAGGGCATCGGGCCAGGGGCGGCTCGCTCCCATCTCCAGAGTCTTCGCCAGGCGCGCACCCGCTTCTTTGTTCTCGAAGATGGAGCAGCGGTTCAGCGGGCCTTCGTAGCCCGCGGTTGCACAGAGCGACCGGTGGAACTGGAACTGAAGGATGCGCGCCAGGAAGTAGCGCGCGTAGGGCACGTTCGCGGGGATGTGGTACTTCGCGCCCGGATCGAAGAGCTCCTCGCCTCGCGCGCCGGCCGGGGCGATGCCCTGGTACTGCGTGCGCAGTTGCCACCAGGCCTTGTTGTAGTCCGACGGCGCGATCTGTCCGCTGAACACGCCCCAGCGCCACTTGTCCATGAGCAGTCCGAAGGGGAGGAAGGCGATCTTGTCGAGCGCGTCGCGCAGCAGCAGAGGGATGTCGGCGGAAGGGGGCGGCTCCTTGTCGAGCAGCCCGACCTTGACGAGATACGAAGGCGTGACCGAAAGAGCAATCGTGTCCCCGATGGCCTCGTGGAATCCGTCATTCGCACTGTTCTTGTAGAGATACGGCTGGCGGTTGTACGCGCGCTGGTAGAAGTTGTGTCCCAGCTCGTGGTGAATGGTCGTGAAGTCCTCGGCGGTCTTCTCGATGCACATCTTGATGCGGAGGTCGTCGACGTTGTCGATGTCCCACGCGCTGGCGTGGCAGACGACGTCGCGGTCGCGCGGCTGTACGAACATCGAGCGCTCCCAGAACGTCCCGGGGAGCTTCTCGAAGCCGAGGGAGGTGAAGAAGCGCTCGCCGTAGCGGACCATCTCCACGGCGTCGATGTTCTCGCGCTTCTGGAGGATCTCGGTCAGGTCGTACCCTGCCTCCGATCTCGGCGGCGCGACGGCGTCATAGATGTTTCCCCACTCCTGGGCCCAGATGTTGCCGAGGAGATGAGCGGCGATGGGCTGATCGGGTGCGACGACGTTCGAGCCGTAGGTTTTGGAGAGATTCGCGCGCACGTAGCAGTGCAGCGAGTCGTAGAGCGGCTTGACCTGCGTCCAGAGCCGGTCCATCTCCGCCGCGAACGCGTCGGGCGCCATGTCGTAGTTCGAGCGCCACAGCGCGCCGGTGTCGGCGTAGCCGAGCTCGCGCGCGCCCTGGTTCATGAGGGAGACGAAGCGCGTGTACTGGTCGCGTATGGGCGGCGACACCGTATGCCATCCGCGCCAGACCTCGAGAAGCTTCTGCGGATCGCGGCTCGTCCGCATCACGTTCGAGATCTCGTTGATGTCCAGGCAGTCCTCGCCGCTCTTGCCGGGCGGGCAGTACCGGCCCGAGCCGTACGTCGCCTCGAGCTCCGCGGCGATCTTCGCCAGCTCGGCGGTGAGCGCGGGATCGGAGGGGCCGGGCGTGACCAGGCTGAGCTTGATGAGGTTCAGCTTGCGGCGGACGTCGTACGGCAGCTGGAGATCGTCGAAACGCGCGGCCTTCTTCGCCAGTTCGACGCCGGCGTTGATCAGGCGCTCGTTCTCGCGCGCCGCAAGGATCTGCGTGTCGTGCGTGATGTAGGTCGACTGCACCCACGCGGCGCGCTGCTGGTCCTCGTTCAGGTTCGCGAGACGCGCCTCCGCCTCATGGACGAACTGCGTGGCTTCTTCGGCGGTGGGCGCGGTGTCGGTGGGAGGAACGGTCGTCATGGTCTGGGTGGAATCCATCTGCGCCGTTTCGGCCGCGGGCGCGACAATGGGTGTGGTGGTCGTGGTGCACGCTCCGAGGATCGGGATCAGGAGCAGAGGAAGGAGAATCGTTCGATGCATGGCACCTCCGAGTGTGCGGCCGAGTATAGCCTCGGAGTGAGTGCTGGGTGCTGGGTGCTGGGTGCTGAGTGCTGAGTGCTGAGTGCTGGTGGTGGGTGGTGGGGTGGTGGGTGGTGGGTGCTGAACGGTGCGAGAATTGGGACGGGCCTCAGGTGATCAAACGTTGACGTTCGTTTGTGCGTATAACTAGCGTCGGTGGTGTACCATCACTCTCTGACCTCGCGCGGCGTCTCCGGATCGTCGCAGCTCAAACCGCAAGGAGACTCATGAATTCCGTCAAGCTCCGCCGTAACGTCGTGGCCGCACTGGTTGCGGCCCTCTGCATCTCCCTACCGTCACAGGCGCAGAAGCGCCGTGCAGTCGGTACCCGCTCTCCGGGCGCACCGTTCACCCTCGAAGTGGTCTCGGGGCAGGTCGTCGACGACGTCACCGGCCAGCCGGTCATCGCGGCGACGGTCTCCGGTGGAAACCGCATCGACGCAACGGATGCGCAGGGCCGTTTCGATCTGAAGAACGTCACCGGCTCCGGCTATCTCGTCATCCAGGTGGATCGCTCGGGGTACCGGCCGCACACGGTGCAGTTCAAGCCGGGGGATGCCACGCCGCTGACACTCCGCGTCGTTCCGACCCAAACGGTCACGATCCGCAAGACCAACGGCGAGACGCTCGAAGTCGACATGGAGTCGCTGAAGTTCGGCTACCCCGTCCCGTTCAGCGGCTATCGCGAATCGGAGTCGGACGACTTCTGCACGTTGAACGGGAACAAGCTCTACATTCACCGCGCGCAGATGGCGAAGCTCACCGGTCCGGCGGTCATGGTCCCGAGTGGAGCGTGCTGCACCGACGGCAACGCGGCGAGGATGAGTCTGACGCTCAAGACGGGCCAGACGATGGACGTGCTGTTCACCGACACCTGCGAGGAGCGCTACAAGGTGGATATCGGTGCGCGCGTTCACACGACGGGCGCGTTCGTGCACGTACCCATCACCGAGATCGCGGAAGTGGTCTTCCCTTAGAATCAGCGCCGTGAGCGCCGCCACGCCGCTGATGCCTTCCCGGCCGCTCGATGACATCGACCGGCTCTACCACCTCCAACGAGAGAATCGCGCCGCCGTCGCCACAACGACGGCGGCGCAGCGCATCACGAAGCTGCGCCGTTTCCATGACACGCTCCTGGCCCGCCGCCAGGAGATCCGCGCGGCGATGTGGGAGGACTACCGCAAGCCGGCCGCGGAGGTCGATCTGTCCGAGATCTACCCCGTCGTCTGCGAGGCCCGGCACGCGATCCGACATCTGCGTCGCTGGATGAAGCCGAGGCGGGTCGGCACGCCGCTCGCGCTGTTCGGCTCGCGCTCGTGGATCCGCTACGAGCCGAAAGGCGTGGTGCTGATCGTCGCGCCGTGGAACTTTCCCTTCAATCTCAACCTGGGGCCCCTGGTCTCCGCCGTTGCGGCGGGGAACTGCGCGATTCTGAAGCCGTCGGAGATGACGCCCGCGTCGACCGCGTGCATGAAGCGGGTTCTCAGCGAGGTGTTCGACGAGAGCGAGGTCGCCGTCGTCGAAGGCGATGTGCCGGTCGTCGAGGCGTTGCTGCGCAAGAGGTTCGACCACATCTTCTTCACCGGCAGTCCGGCGGTCGGAAAGGTCGTCATGAGGGCGGCGGCGGAACATCTGACCTCCGTCACGCTCGAGCTGGGCGGGAAGTCGCCGGTGATCGTCGACAGCACGGCGAATCTCGACGAGGCCGCGAAGAAGATCGCCTGGGGCAAGTTCTACAACTGCGGACAGGTCTGCATCGCTCCGGACTACCTGCTGGTCGGCGAGAGCGTTCGCGACGAGCTCCTCGAGAAACTGCGCGCGTCGATCGAATCCCTCGGCTCCGACGGCTCGCGAGGAATCATCGTCGACGACCGCCACGCCGCCCGCGTGAAACGGCTCATCGACGAGGCAACCGCGGGCGGCGCACAAACGGCCATCGGTGGCGCGTGTCGCGGACGGGACATCGAGCCGACGGTGCTGACGAACGTCTCGCCCGATGCCGCGGTCATGCAGGAGGAGATCTTCGGGCCCGTGCTCCCGGTGCTGACGTACCGCACGCTCGAGGACGCGTTTCGCACGATCGAGTCGCGTGAGAAGCCCCTCGTGCTCTACATCTTCAGCCGCGATCGCGGCGTGGTCGAGTCCATCCTCAGCCGCACGCGCGCGGGCGGCACGGCCATCAATCACACGATGATTCACTTCAACAACCTCGAGCTTCCCTTCGGCGGCGTCGGCCACAGCGGGGTCGGCAAGGGACACGGCTTCTTCGGCTTCGAAGCGTTCTCGAACGCGCGCGGCGTCCTCGATCAGCGCCTGCCGTTCAGCACGATCGAGCTGCTCTTCCCACCCTACGGCCGGAAGCTTCAACAGAAGATCATCGATTTCACCCTGCGCTGGCTGTAGCCAGCACGGCCGGCAGCGCTGGTTGCTCCGCCTTGCGGCGCGCCACTGCTGCATTCAACCGTCACGGCTTCGGGCGGCGCAGCGCGCCTGACGTTTCTCTTGACGCTGATTGGCTATTCGGGAGACGCGACCATCGCCGCGCGCGTCCGCGCCCGGCTCCCCATCCACAACAGCACCGCGCCGAGTGCGCAGGCGATCGGGCAGACGAGGAGCGAGTAGCGCATCATCTCCGGGTTCGCGGCGACGCCGAGTCGATCGCTGAACAGCCCGATGAGCGGCGAGCCGACGAGGTACGCGCCGAGATTCACGATCGAGAAGAAGATCCCGATCGCGAGGCCGCGGAGACGGGGACCGGCGAGGTCGTGCACGTCCGCCGTGGCGGGACCGACCCACAGAATCGCCAGCGCGTACAGGGCGATGTTCACGACGACCAGCACCGTGAGCTGGTTCGTGAACAGCAGCGCGAGCCAGAGCGGCACCGACGCGGCGGCGGCCAGCGAGGTGAAGGCCATCCGCCCGCCGCGCAGCTTGCGGCTCACGCGGTCGGAGAAGTAGCCGCCGAGAATCATCGCCGGGATGCCGACGAGGAGCGAGATCACGCCGGCGAACACGCCGATCGTGAGGAGACTCAGATGGTGCACGCGGATCAGGAACACGGTGACCCAGACGGCGATGTTGTTCGAGGCCAGCCCGACCAGCCCGTATCCGGCGTAGACATAGAGAAGGGGCTTCGAGCGGAACAGCAGTCGCCAGTCGGCGTTTGCGTTGGCCGTCGCTGCCGCGGTCTCGGTGCGGCCGCGGTGCGGCTCCTTTAGCAGGAAGACGACGATCGCGAGCGCGAGTCCCGGAAACCCGAGCAGGTAGAACGCCCACCGCCACCCGTATGCCTGCGCGATCCATCCGCCCAGGAAGAAAGCGAGACCGCCGCCGGTGGCAATTGCTGAGGCGTAGATCGCCTGCACCGTGCCCCGCATGCGAGGCGGGAAGTAGTCGCTGAGCAGCGAGAGCGCGGCCGGACCGAGCGTCGCTTCTCCGACTCCGACCATCAGGCGACAGAAGAACATCGTCCAGAAGGACGTCGCGAAGCCCGTCAGCCCGGAGAACAGACTCCAGACGGCGAGGCCGGCCGCGATCATCGCCTTGCGCGAGACCCGATCGGCGAGCACGCCGAACGGAATTCCGAAGGCCGTGTAAAGGATGACGAACGACGTCGAGCCGAGCAGCGCGAGCTGGAGGTCGGTGAACGCCATCTCCTTCTGGATCGGGCTGAAGAGGACGTACATCACCTGCCGATCGAGAAAGTTCAGGATGTAGACGACCGTGAGAACGGCCAGCGCATACCAGGAGTACTTTGGAATGCCGGCCGGCCGGTCAGCAACAACATCGTCACTTTGCATGGAGTTAGTGTACGGCATTCAAGGCGGGCCCGGGCGGCCCCTTACCGCAGAGGATTGGTGGTGAGGGAGGGAGGCACCGCTCTGGTTCACTTCGCGAGCACACGAGTGTTCACCACAGAGCCACAGAGAGCACAGAGTGAGGACGGAGAAAGGCACTGGAAGGGATGGAGAGCACGCCTTTCCAGAGGTCTCCGTCCTCCCTCTGTGTCTCTGTGGCTCTGTGGTGAATACGCATGTCCCTCCGGACGGAATCGCCGTCTCTCGCGCTGAGAACGAGGAGGGCCGCGTGGCCGCCTGGATTTCTTCACAGCCTCTGAGCCGCGGAGACGGCGAAGGACCTCCTGCGATAGGGGGACACCGGTTTTTTCCGCGCAGGCTCTGGAAGCGCGACGAACTTCAGGCGCGCTGCGCCGCCCGAAGCCGCGACCGGCGAATGCATCCGGTGACGTGCCGCAAGGCGGAGCAACCAGCGCGGCCGGCCGTGCCCGCCTAGACCTGATCGCGCATGATCAGGACCTCGCGCCAGGTGACGCCCTGCGCCTTGACCTCGATGATCGCGCGAATCGTGAGCGGCTCGGTCGGTCGGCGGGTCGTCTGCGCGACCGCGGTCGCGAACACCGTCATCGCCTTCGCCTCGCCCGGCGGGACGGTTTCGTTGAACTGGCGGACGATGCGCGCGAGCGTGTATTGCCCCATGCCCGGCGAGTCGAGCTCGATGCGGCGGACGACCAGCGGCACCGGTCCGCGGTTCGCCACGCGCACCTCGATCGTCGCCGGAGCGCTCCCGCCCGAGCCGAAGAAGATCGGGTTGACGAGATGCGCGTCGATGTCCGGCTGGGGCATGCCCGGGGGCCGCTGTATCGTCCCGCTGGCGCAGGAAAGCGAAAGAAGTAACAGAATCGACAACGTTCGATGCATCGAGATCCTCCGGAACCGTGGTATCAGCGGCGCCATGGGAAAGCTGACCACTAAGCTCATCATGATCCTCACGGTCGTTGCAATGGCCGCGACCGCATCGTCGCAGGAAAGACTCACGCGTCTTCTGCGCCAACCCGACATTCACGGCGATCAGATCGCCTTCGTTTACGCGGGCGACCTGTGGGTCGTCTCGTCCAGGGGCGGCGACGCGCGCCGCCTCACGTCCGACGCCGGGATGGAGTACTTCCCGAAGTTCTCGCCCGACGGCCGCTGGATCGCGTTCACCGGAGACTACTCCGGGAGCCGGCAGGTCTTCGTCATCAGCGTCGACGGCGGAGCGCCGCGGCAGCTCACGTACTACAACGACGTGGGCCCCATGCCGCCCCGTGGCGGCATCGACAACCGCATCCTCGACTGGACGCCCGACGGGAAGAACATCCTCTTCCTGCCGCATCGTCTTCCCTGGAGTGACCGCATGGCCCGGCCGTACGTCGTCCCGGCCGCGGGCGGCATGGAGACCCCACTGGCGATCCCCGAGGCCGGCGGCGGTGCGTACTCGCCGGACGGGACGAAGCTCGTCTACACCCCCGTCGAGCGCGAGTTCCGCACCTGGAAGCGCTATCGCGGCGGGCGGGCGCAGGACGTCTGGATCTACGACCTCGTCGCGAACAAGGCCGAGCAGATCACCGACAACCCCTACACCGACAACCAGCCTGTGTGGATCGGCGACACGATCTACTTCACCTCGGACCGCCCCGCGCAAGCCGGTGAGACGACGGCCGGCCGCCTGAACCTGTGGGCCTACGACACGAAGTCCAAACAGACCCGCAAGGCGACCACCCACGACGACTACGACGTCCTCTGGCCCAGCGCCGACCGCACCCAGGTCGTCTACGAGAACGGCGGCTCCATCTACCGTTTCGATTCCACGACCCAGAAGAGCGAGCGCGTCCCCATCCGGGTGTACGGCGACTTCCGCAACACCCTCCCGTACTTTCGCAGCGTGACCGGCAACATCCAGGAGTTCGGGCTCTCGCCGAGCGGCGCCCGGGCCCTGTTCGTCGCCCGCGGTGAGATCTTCTCCGTCCCGGCGAAGGAAGGGGAGATCCGCAACCTGACCCAGACGCCGGGCATCCGCGAGCGCGACGCGAACTGGTCGCCGGACGGGAAGTGGATCGCCTACCTCTCCGACAAGTCGGGCGACTACGAGATCTACGTCCGTCCCGCCGACAACGCGACGAATGAGCGGCAGATCACGACGAACGGGAAGGCCTGGCGATTCACGCCGCTCTGGTCGCCCGACTCGAAGATGCTCGCCTTCTCCGACAAGGACCAGGCCTTGTCCGTCGTCGACGTCGCGACCGGGAAGCTCTCCGCGGTCGACAAGGACATCTACGGCGACATCAGAACGTACCAGTGGTCTCCCGACTCCCGCTGGCTCGCGTACACGAAGCTGAACGAGGCCCGGTTCTCATCGATCTACGTACACAACGTCCCCGAGTCGAAGTCCCATCGACTCACCAGCGGCATGACCGACGACACCGACCCGGTCTTCGATCCGAAGGGCCGCTACCTCTACTTCCTCTCCAACCGCGACTTCAATCTCACGTTCAGCGCGTGGGAGTTCAACTACGTCTATACCGATCCGACGCGCGTCTACGTCGGGATGCTCGCCGAGGACGGTCCGGCGCTGTTCCTGCCGCAGAGCGATGAGGAGAAGGCGACCCCGCCCGCGACGCCTGCGCCCCCCGAAGAGAAAAAGGACGACAAGAAGGACGCGAGCGCGAAGACCGCCGCAAAGGTCGTGGTCCGGATCGACCCGGCCGGATTCGAGAACCGCGTTCGCGCGATTCCCGGCGCGGCCGGCGCGTACAGCCGGCTCGCTGCCGTCGCCAACGGCGTCCTCTACATCAAGGGGAGCGGCGCCGAGCGCTCGCTGCGCCTGTACAACATCGACGACCGCAAGGAAGAGACGATCCTCGAGTCCGTCGTCAACTACGACCTCGCGGCCGGCGGCGAGAAGCTGATCGCGCGCATCGGACCGAACTACACGATCGTCGCGCCCAAGCCCGGGCAGAAGCCGAACGAGTCGCTGCTCAAGCTCGAGAAGATGCAGATGCGCATCGATCCGCGCGCCGAGTGGGCGCAGCAGTTCGACGATGCCTGGCGCATTCTCCGGGACTGGTTCTACGACCCGAACATGCACGGCCTGGACTGGAACGCGATCCGGACGAAGTACGGCCAGCTCGTCCCCTTCGTCGCTCATCGCGCGGACCTCGACTACATCCTTGGCGAGCTCGCCGGCGAGATGAACGCCGGCCACGTCTATGTCGGCTCGCCGGCGGACCTCAACACCGATCGCGTCGACAACGGCCTCCTCGGCGCCGAGATCGTCGCCGATGCGGGCGTGTTCCGTATCGCCAACATCTTCCCCGGCGAGAACTGGCACGAGGCCTTCCGCTCGCCGCTCACCGAGCCGGGCGTGAAGGTGCGCGAGGGCGAGTACATCCTCGCCGTCGACGGCGTTCCGACGCGCGGCGTCGACAACTTCTATCGTCTGCTCGAGAACAGGGCCGACCGCGTCGTCACGCTCCTCGTGAATGCGAAACCGGACCTCGCCGGCGCGCGCGAAGAGCGCGTGCGTCCGGTGAAACAGGAGACGAATCTGCGCTATCTCGACTGGGTGGCGTCCCGGAGAGCGTACGTCGAGAAGGCCTCGGGCGGACGGATCGGCTACATGCATCTGCCGAACACCGGCAGCGAAGGCAACCGCGAGCTGTTCAAGTCGTTCTACCCGCAGGTCGACAAGGACGCGCTCATCATCGACGACCGCTACAACGGCGGCGGCTTCATCCCCGATCGGATGATCGAGCTGCTCGACCGCGGAGTGCTCAACTACTGGGCGCGTCGTGGCGTGCAGCCGTCGGCGACGCCGGCGTACGCGCACGTCGGGCCGAAGGTCATGCTCATCAACGGCTACTCGGCGTCCGGCGGAGACGCGCTGCCGTACTACTTCCGCAAACGCAACCTCGGCACGATCATCGGCACGCGCACGTGGGGAGGGCTCATCGGCATTTCCGGCAACCCGCCGCTGATGGACGGAGGCTCCGTCACCGCGCCGCAGTTCCGTTTCTTCGACACCGAGGGGATGTGGGCGGTGGAAGGGGTGGGCGTCGAGCCGGACATCGAGGTCGTCGATCGCCCGGACCTCGTCGCCGCCGGTCAGGACCCGTCGCTGGAAGCGGCCGTCAAGCTGCTGATGGAAGAGCTGGCGAAGAATCCCCCGAAGAAGGTGGCGGTGCCGCCGGTGACGGTGGAGCGGTAATTTGTCGGCTCGGGCGCGCGTGTTGTCGCGCGCTCGGGCCGGGATCTCGGAGTCTCAAAGTCTCAAGGTCTCAAAGTCTCAAAGTCTCAAAGTCTCAAAGAGGTTTTCGGCTGCCTTTTCGAGACGACTCGCCAGAAGGTTGCCGAGAACCCCTTTGAGACTTTGAGACTTTGAGACTTTGAGACTCTGCGACCTTCCACCGAAAAACGTGCAAGTCGATCCGCCCGCGCAAGTCGACGAACACGCCCTCGGCCTCGAGCAGCAGGCGTTGCAGCTCGTGCGAGTCGCCGGCGCTGCGCGGGCTGATCTCGCCTTTCGCGTTGATCACGCGATGCCACGGCACGGTGCTGCGCTCGGGGAGATTGTGCAGCGCGTAGCCGACCTGGCGGGCGTGGCCTTCGAGGCCCGCGAGCTCCGCGATCTGGCCGTAGGTCGCGACGCGTCCGCGCGGAATCCTGCGCACCATGCGCCAGATGAGCTCGTAGCGTTTCACCGCGGCGCATTGTAAGATGCACAGGTTTCTGGGCACCCCGCTTCGCAGGACTAAAGGTCTCCGCGCACTCGTTGAAAAATCCCTTGAGAGGTGTCTCGATGCCACGTGCGATTGCCACAGGTCAGATTGCGTTCGGTCTCGTCTCGATCCCGGTGAAGCTCTTCTCCGCGGCCGAGTCGTCGGAGAAGGTCTCCTTCAACATGGTGCACCGCGACTGTGGGAGTCGCATCCAGCAGCAGCTCTTCTGCCCCAAGGACGAGCGCACGATCTCCCGCGATGAAGTGGTGAAGGGCTACGAGTTCTCCAAGGGCCAGTACGTTCTCTTCAACGAAGAAGAGCTGAAAGCGCTGGAAGAGAAGACCACCCAGCAGATCGAGATCACCGAGTTCGTGAAGTCCGATCTGATCGATCCGATCTACTTCGAGAAGCCGTACTACCTCGGGCCGGACAAGAACGGCTCCCGCGCCTACGCGCTGCTCTCGCGGGCGATGCAGGAGACCGGCCGCTGGGCGGTCGCGAAGTACGCGGCGCGCGGCAAGGGCTATCTCGTCGTGATCCGCCCTCTGGGCAATGGTCTGGTGATGCAGCAGCTCTACTACCCGAACGAGATCCGCTCGATCGACGAGATCGAGATGGGCGATGCCGAGGTCAAGGACAACGAGCTGAAGATGGCCATCCAGCTCGCCGAGATGAGCGCGAGCGAGGAGTTCAAACCGGAGCAGTATCGCGACGAAGTGCGCGACCGCGTGCGCGCGCTCATCCAGAAGAAGATCGAGGGCGAGGAGATCACGAGCGCCGAGGCGGACGAGCCGAAGGCGCAGGTCATCGATCTCATGGAGGCGCTCCGCCGCAGTCTCGGCGGGACGAGCTCGAAACCGGCGCCCTCCGCGAAGACCGGGGCCGCGAAGCCTCCGACGAAGATGCCGGTCAAGACCAAGGACGAGCGCAAGTCGCCGAAGCAGGCGCCGCGCGAGGTGGCCGCGCCGAAGGCGGCGAAGTCGCGCGCCCGGTAGTCCTCGGCGTTTCTCCTCTGCAAGGTGGTTCGTCTTCGTGACTGCCGTGGAGTCTCAAAGTCGCAAAGTCTCAAAGTCTCAAAGTCTCAAAGGGGTTCTCGGCCTCCTTTCGCGAAGAGGTCGCCGGAAACCCTTTGAGACTATGAGACTTTGAGACTTTGAGACTCGAGACCAGACGCAGTGCGCGCGGTCAAGTCGCAAGTCGCAGTAGCCGGATCCAGCTCGGCCCAACAGATGCAGCTTGAAGGCCTTCAGGACAGGGATGGGCGAGCCCGAGATTCGGCCTGAACACTCGGCGTCCGCATGTAAGCTCCTCCTCGATGTCCGCCACGACCTTCATCGGCGTCGACCTCGCGTGGCAGGGGACGACGAACCACACCGGCATCGCCGTCGCACGAGAGAGCGAGGGTGGCGCCGAGCTCGTCGCCGTCGCGACAGGAATCACCTCATTCGAGGCGGCCGTCGCGTTCATCGCCGCGCAATCGACCGAGCACACGGTTGTGGCGATCGATGCGCCGCTGATTCTGAAGAACTACACCGGGCGGCGCCCGTGCGAGACGCTGATCTCGCGCAAGTTCGGCGCTCGCCATGCCGGTGCGCACTCCTCAAACCTGACGCTCTATCCCGGTGGTGGACCGGCGAGACTCGTGGCGATGCTGGCCGCGCACGGGTTTGCGCATGACCTCGACCTGGAGCAATCGCGTCGACGGGAGGGTCGCTGGATCTTCGAGGTCTATCCCCATCCCGCGCAGGTGGTGCTCTTCGATCGCGAGAGGATCATTCGCTACAAGAAGGGGAGCGTCCCCGAGAAGCGTGCAGGGCTGGCGACGCTGCAGGCGTACCTCGCCGAGGGGCTCCCCGTCGCGGAGCCGGCATTGCAGCCTGCTGCGGTCGGGCGCGACCTCCTCGGCACCGAACTCGGCATTTTGAACGGCCGGCGCTTGAAAGAGCATGAGGACGTTCTCGATGCCTGGTTCTGCGCGTACCAGGCGCTGTACCTCTGGTGGTGGGGCGCGGAGCGGAACGAGATGCTCGGAGACCTCGACACCGGATACATCGTCGTGCCGACGCGTCCTCTCCACGGAAGAGCGCCGGTAACCGAACCTCCCACGACGCTCATCGTTCCACCCGGCACGCGCGTCGTCGCGCATGCGGCGGTGACGATCCCCGAGACCGGTCGCGTTCATCCCGCGGGCGTCGTCGGTGTGATCACGCGTGCGCCTCGGGACGTGCAGGAGCGCTATCGCGTTCGATTCACGGATGCATCCGAGGCGGGATTGCGGCGGAGCGAGTTCACGATCCTGAGGGCGATGAAAGAGGGCGGTCTGAGCGGCGCGTCGCTGGGACAGGACGTCGACTGGAACGCCTTCGTCATCTATCGCTGCGTCGTCGGGTCGCGCGCGTACGGTCTGGAGGACGACGCGTCCGACGTCGACCGCCGCGGCTTCTTCCTTCCGAGCGCGGAACTGCACTGGTCGCTGTATGGCGTTCCCGAGCAGTTGGAGAACGAGGCCACGCAAGAGACCTACTGGGAGCTGGAGAAGTTCGTGCGCCTGGCGCTGAAAGCCAACCCCAACATCCTGGAATGCCTCTACACGCCGCTCGTCGACCACGCCAGCGACCTCGCCCGCGAGCTCCTCGACATGCGCGCGGCGTTCCTTTCGTGCCTCACGTACCAGACCTACAACGGCTACGTCCTCTCGCAGTTCAAGCGACTGGAGCAGGACCTGCGCACGCGCGGCGCGATCAAGTGGAAGCACGCGATGCACCTGATCCGCCTGCTGCTTTCCGGGATCATCATCCTGTGGGAGGGACACGTCCCCGTCCGAGTCGAGGAGCATCGCGAAGAACTGCTCGCGATCAAGAGGGGAGAGCGGACGTGGGAGGAGGTGGATGCCTGGCGGCTCGACCTCCACCGCCAGTTCGATGCTGCCTTCGCGCACGAAGAGCTGAAAGAGATCGCGAAAGGCTGCATCACCCGACTCCATAGCCACCACTACCGCGGCTTCGCCGAGAACCAGTGGTCCCTCTTCCGCAAAGAGAGCCCGCCGCGCATCAAACCGCTCCTCTACACCTTCCGCGTCCTCCTCACCGGAATCCACCTTCTGCGCACGGGCCAGGTGGAAGCCAACCTCGGTCATCTCAACCTGGAGTTCCGCCTGCCCTTTATCGACGACCTCATCGCGCGCAAGAGCGAGGGGACGGAGAAGGGCTTATTGGGGGAGGGAGAGGCGGATCGGTTCGAGAAGGAGTACGCGCGGTTGATGGCCGTGCTGGAGGAGGCGGCGGAAATGTCGGCGTTGCCGGAGCGGGCGTCGGGGAGGGGGGAGTTGCATGAGTTGCTCTTGCGGGTGAGGGGGTGCTGAGGGCGTTTCGCTCACCCACTACGCTTCGTCGTTCATCATTCCCCCATGCGATGGCTCTACGCTGATCCCAACCGTCCCGAAGAACGTGCGTACGTCGAGGAAACCAGTAGGCAGATCGACGCCTGGTGGAGGAGCTTTGCAGAGAAGGCGAACGACCTTGTCGTGTTGTTCGAGGGGAAGAAGAAGTGGGACCTCCCTGGATGGATGACTGAGACCTTGCAGGCCGTGCATCCCGAGCTCATGTGGGAGTACGGACCGGCGGTGCGCGTCAAGGGGCATCGCCTCGTGATCACGCCCGAGTCGGAGCGCGCGCTGCGACCGCTCGTCGGCACCCTGCTGCAGCGCGCGCCGGCGATCGACGGCTGGGAGTTCTATGCGCACCGCCTGCCGGAGTCCGTCGCGCAGGCGCTCCTCGCCGTCCAGGGGCGTGTCGGCTTCGCGATCGACGAGGACGCGCGCGTCGAGGTGTGGAACGAGGAGGACCGCCGGGTGGGGCTGCGCTTTCGCTTCGAGGCCGGCGCACCGCCCGAGGATCGGGAGGCGTGGCACGTCGCGTTCGTGGCCACTGAGGCGTTGCTCGGGGAGGCCGTGCTCGATCAGTGGATCGGAACGATCGAGGCCACCAGCGTGGACGACGCGACGCGCGTCGCGTCGCAAGAGGGCGACACCGTCGCCGTCGTCGGCCTGGCTGGCCTGCGGCGGGAGGTCGAGGCGCGAATCGAGGCGGTCCGCGGGGCGCTTCCGCCCCAGCCATGCATCGACCGCGACGATATGTGGACGATGTGGAAGCTCGAGCCGGAGGAGCAGACCGATTATGCGCGCCAGGAGGATCTCTATGTTGCAAAGAGCACCGACCCGGCGACGTGGACCGCGGCGCGCGGCGGCCGGTCGTTCGACTCCAGCTCCTTCTCGCGTCATGGCGAGCAGTTCTGCTACGTGAAGCTGGACGGCAGCGAAGGTCTCGACGAAGAGCACTTCGCGGACAAGAGCGAGATCGAAGAGGCGCTGGACGAACCGCTTCGCGCCACGCGCGCGGGCTGCGTCATCGGCGGCGGCACCGGCCTCCGCTACTCCTACATCGACCTGGCCCTGCTCGACGTGGAGCGCGGCATCGACATCGTCCGCGACGTCCTCCGCCGCGGCAACATCACCCGCCGCGCCTGGATTCTCTTCTATGACGCTACCCTCAGCGCCGAATGGGTGGGAGTCTGGCCCGACTCGCCGGAGCCGATGTTGGAGTGACCGGGAGCGCCGGCCGCTGGCCGGGACGTGGTGGTATCCGCTGTTGTTCAAACGAAGAAGACTACGGAGCATTTGGATTGATGACCTGCTCCAACGATTGCGAGAACACGAGTCCTGAGATCGGGAGCAGTCACCCCGGCGGCGCTTCCAATTCGCGGAGAGTGTTGAACGTCGAGGGATATGCGGTACTGGTCCTCGACGATGGGGCCAAGACGGTGACCCTCAACCGGGAGCTGCTTCGCTCTCAGTTTGGGTTGGAGGAATGATGTTCGCTCCTTGCGTGTACGTCTGTGAAGGGAGGTAGCCATGCAAGTCACACTCGATCTGCCGGACGACATCTCGACTGCGCTCGAAGGGCAGTGGCCCAATCTCACCAGGCAGGCGCTCGAAGCCATAGCAGTGGAGGGCTATCGAACCGGCGCGTTGACGGAGAACCAGGTTCGGCGGCTCCTCGGGCTCGAATCGCGCTTTCAGGTTCACGCGCTTCTCAAGGATCACCGCATCGCTCTGCGCTACACGGAGTCGGACCTCGAGGATGATCTGGCCGCGCATCGCGAGCTTGGCATTCGCCCCTGAGTGATGATCGTCGTCGCCGACAGCAGTCCTTTGCACTATCTGATTCTGATCGGGCAGGCCTGGACGACGAGCTGGCGTTGGTGAAGAGGGGCGGAAGCGTCTTCAAGGCGGTGCGGGGCGAGTACGGGAGTGGAAAGACGTTCCTCGCCCGGTGGATGCAGGAGCGCGCAAAGAAGTCCGGCTTCGCTGTCGCGGAGGTGCAGATTTCAGAGACGGAGACCCCACTGCACAAGCTGGAAACGGTCTACCGCCGGATGATCGAGCACCTCGCGACTTCGGACGTCGACCGCGGAGCCCTCAAGTCGGTGTTCGACGCGTGGTTCTACACGCTCGAAGAAGATGTGCTGTCCACGGGATCGGTGAACCCGAACGACGCTGAAGGACTCCTGAAGACGACCAATGAACTACTCGAACAGCGTCTCGCGTCGATCTCCAAGTCGGCGCCGATGTTCTCCGCAACCCTCCGGGCGTACCGCGAAACGTCGGCTCAGGGTGATTCCGCGACAGCGGAAGGGCTGCTCGCCTGGATTTCGGGGCAGCCGAACGTAGCAGCCGGTATCAAACGGGTCGCGAACGTCAAGGGCGTCATCGATCACTTTGGCGCGCTAAGCTTTCTTCAAGGGCTTCTGGTAGTCCTCCGCGACGCCGGGTTCAGTGGGCTCGTGCTGGTGCTCGATGAGGTCGAAACTCTTCAGCGCGTCCGCGGAGATGTACGCGTGGAAGAACTGGCGCGACACCTCAACGAGCAGGGAGTGCGGACGTTCGTTTCTCACAGCTCTCTCAGTCTCGATCAGCGCACGCAGGCCGAGACTGCGTTCAGCGAAGCGACGGACTGCGTGATCGTCGCGACGAGCACCCTCGAGCTGGGCATCGACGTAGGTGATCTGGACCGGGTCATTCAGGTGGACGCCCCTCCGTTCATCGCGTCCTTCCTGCAGCGAATGGGAAGAACCGGCAGACGCCCAGGAACGCGGCGGAACTGCCTCTTCCTCGCGACGTCGGAGGAATCGCTGCTGCAAGCCGCCGCGATGGTTCGGCTGTGGAAGAGGGGATACGTCGAGCCGATCGAGCCGCCGGTTCGTCCCATTCACCTCTTCGCCCAGCAGGTCCTCGCGAGCGTCCTTCAGAACGACGGGCTTCCGCTCAGCGATGCTGCGTCAGTCGACGCTCGGCTGAGCGCTTTCCGTGAGATCCCGATGGAAGAGCGCCAACGCACGATCCAGTTCATGGTCGCTCGGGGATGGCTCTGGGACGACAGCGGCATTCTGAGGATCGGAGAGGCTGCGGATGCCGAGTACGGGCGCCGGCACTTCATGGAGCTCCTCAGCATCTTCGACAGCCCTCCTCTCTTCTCCGTCAAGTACGGCAACACAGATCTCGGTTTCGTCCACGAGACGACGTTCTTCGTGAAGCGCGATGGACCTGCGGTTCTCCTCCTCGGCGGTCGCGGATGGCAGGTCACTCATCTGGACTGGGACCGGCGGGTAGCCTACGTCGCGCCATCTGACGTGCATGGTAAGTCACGTTGGCTCGGCAGTGGTCAACCGCTCCGCTTCGAGTTGTGTCAGTCGATCCGGAGCGTGCTCGCAGCGTCTGATGATGAGCCGGAGTGGTCACCACGCGCAGTCGAAGCGCTCCGGGAGATGAGGCAGGACTTCGCCTGGCTGGACGAGCAATCAACCCAGCTCATGATCGATGTGAAGGCTGGCGTGACACGGTGGTGGACCTTCGCCGGCGACCTCGCGAACGCCATGCTGGCGGAACGCCTCGGCTTCGCGCTGAGTCTTACCGTGAAACACGACAACCTGGCAGTGCGCATCGCGGGCGTGGTCACCTCCCATGAGTTCCATGAGGCACTGGAAGAGATCCGACGCGATCCGCCAAAGATAGGATCGGCTGACGTCACCGAGGAGGCCCTCAAGTCTGTGAAGTTCGCGGACTGTGTCCCAGACGAGCTGGTGGTATCGATGTTACGGGAGAGACTCGAGGACCGTGAATCCGTGGCTGCCACGTTGCGCGCACAACTGGTTGTCGTGAGCGACTACGATCCGGGCCTAATGCGGGTTAGGGTAGGGGGTCTCCGTTGTTCCCACCGCGGCTAATCTGCGACGTACTGACCGATCGCGCAGAAGTCTGCGTTTCGCACGCCGGTGGCGACGGGATGGCGGGCAAGAATTAGCAGCGTGGCGTTTCGATGCGTGACTTCGAAGCGGGTATCGTGGATTGCCGTGAAGGGAGCACCGGCGATCTCTTCCCAGTAGTGCCGGTAGGAGCGGCCGTAGAAGATCACCGCCGTCGGTTTGTGTGCGTCAATGCGGTCCTGAATGGTCTTCATTCGGGATGCGGCCATTGAGTCGCGATAGATCTCGCGAGTGGCGAGCGCCGGAATGCCGCAGGCTCCATAGGTCCAGTGTTGGGTGGACGGGGAGGGGAGCGGAAAGAGCTCGATGAGAGCGGTGTTTCCGTCCCGGCGGCCGAGCTCATCGCGTTGAAAGAGTCGAACAGCCTCGGTGTCCGAGGGGCGGTTGCCCGCGCAGAGGGCGATGCGGATCAATTTGGACCAGGTGCTCTGGATGGGCGGGCGGTTGCTGAACCAGTCGGTTCCCTTCAACTGTTTGTGAAAGTCGCGGAGATCCTGGAGGTCTGCTCCGCTCCAGGCATCGAGGCGCATTCCGATCTCTTCCTGCGTGTCGCCGCCCCCTTCTTCCATCCCGACGAACCAGAGTTTCGCCGACCAGGTTCCGTAGCCGTAGAAGGTGCTCATGAAGGAGCGAAGACGATCGGCGGGAAGCATGGGGAGATCGTATGCGCATTCGCGCCTGGCAGTCATTCGTGGGTGTTTCGCATATTGCCTGCGCCGGGAGCGATTCCCGTTTGGTAGTCAGTTCGCGGAGCGGCGACATCGGATGATCGTCAGATTCGTATGCCGCTCCGTGGCTCGTGTCCGCCACGAGGCGCTCTTGCACCCCTGCCGGGGTGCCGCAATTAAAACCCTCGTTTCCGGGGGGCAGCCTGATCGGCCGACCCCCGGCTACCCCTCTGGGACGCCTTCAGCGTCCTGGGGGCGTGCTGCGCACGGCAACTGGAGTTTGGACATTTTTGGCGCCGTAGTCGCCTCGGGCGTGCGCGCAACGGAGAGCGGGCATCTATTGCCCGTATGCGCCGGCGCATCCTGCCCGGCGCTTCGGCGACGCCGGGAACATCGGTTCCACGGTGCGCGTGGAAACGGCGGCACGCTCGCCTCTGACCTGCGCGGTTTCTGCCGGCTGGACGTTATCTCTTGAAACCCAGGGGAGGCGGCGGGCAGGATGCGCCGCCGCGTGCAGACGAAGACGCCCGGCTCTCCATGCGGCGCCGTGGGACCACGGGAATTCGCTCGCGGTTCTGGAAGCTTGCACAATCGCTCGCTTCCCCGATGTCCTCCAAGCCAAACTCGCAAGCGAAGGATTGGCGTGAACCGATGACGACGATGCAGCAACTGCTCGCGGCGCATCCGGAGATCCCGGTAGCCACCGCCTGGTACCTCGCGGACCTCGCCGAGGCGAAGGGGCGGCAGCAGCTCTTCACGCGCCAGTCGCCGCAGCGCCTGAAGGCCCTGCGTGAGCACGCGATGGTCGAGAGCGCCATCTCGTCGAATCGCATCGAGGGCGTGGAGATCGAGCCGTCGCGCGTCCGCGCCGTCGTCCTCGGGAAGCCGGTGCCGCGCGACCGGAACGAGGAAGAGGTGCGCGGATACCGCGACGCGCTTCGTCGGATCCACTCAGCGGCCGACGAGCAGCCCATCTCGGAGGCGACGATTCTCGAGCTTCATCGGCTGTCTCGCGGCGAAGTGGGCGATGCCGGCCGGTACAAGAAGGACGACATCGACATCATCGAGACGTACGCGAATGGGCGCTCACGCGTCCGCTTCAAGACCGTCCCTGCACGCGAGACACGCGGCGCGGTGCGCGACCTCATTGGCGCATGGGATTCCGCTCTTCTCGAGTCGATCCCGCGGCTGATCGCGATCGCCGCCTTCAATCTCGACTTTCTCTGTATCCATCCATTTCGCGACGGCAACGGGCGGGTGTCCCGTCTGCTCCTCCTGCTCCAGTGCTACCAGGCTGGCCTCGAAGTAGGGCGCTACGTGAGCATCGAGCGGATCATCGAGATGAACAAGGAGCGCTACTACGAGACGCTCGAAGAGTCGTCCCGGCGCTGGCACGAAGGGAAACACGACCCCTGGCCCTACGTGAACTACTTGTTCTATGTGCTGAAGGAGGCCTACCGGGAATTCGAGCGGCGTGCCGGTGAGATGGGCGCCCGACGCGGCGAGAAGAGTGAGACTGTCCTGGCCGTGATCGAGCGTCAACCGGTCCCGTTCAGCACGTCGGAGCTCCAACGCGCGTGCCCGGGTGTCAGCCTCGACATGATCCGCCATCTGCTGTCCGAACTGAAGAAGCAGGGGCGGGTCGAGTGCCTCGGGCGCGGACGGAATGCGCGGTGGCGCCGAATTGGGTAATGTCGGGCGAAATTGCGTAATGAATTGGGTAATGACGCGGGGCAGCAGGATTTCGCGCGCGTGTCCTCTGCGCCTCCCTCCCTCACTCCCCAGGCAGTTTCACCTCCAGCCGGAACCCCTCGCGGAGCGTGCCTGTGCGGATGTGGCGAAGGGTGAAGCCGGCGTGGGTGGCGTCGCGGGGTTGCGTTCTTCCACAAACTGGGCGAGGTCGTCGACTTCTGACCAAATCTCATGGGAGGAGAGTCTGTGCGGTGCGCCGGTCTGCTGAATGATCTGCCGGATGATCTGGCAGCGAAGATCGCGATCCACGACTACCTGGATGCGAGGGACGCATTGCTGAAGGCGCTGGCGGTGTGATCTCTTCTCGTCGCATCTCAGCGGATCGCGTCCCGGTCGAGGCGAAGGTGGAGCGCAAGTCGCCGAAGCAGGCGCCGCGGGAGGTGGCCGGGCCGAAGGCGGCGAAGCGTTCTTCGCGGTAGCCGCCGCCCCAAAGCCCCGAGCGAAGTCGAGGGGCCACTTAGTACAGCGCCCCGGAAGTTGGTGTCCGGTCTTTGCGGCGGCGACCGGCCATCTGCTTCGTTGCCGCTCCTCCACGATGTCCCCGCATCGCCTCGTCGCGGCGCCTCGCATCTGGC
>CAZLGP010000316.1:0-97902 GCA_964558905.1 uncultured Thermoanaerobaculia bacterium
GGGCGGACTTCCTGCACGCCGTCTTCTTCCGGTGGCGGCGCTCCGCGCTCGCCACCGGCTACCCTCTGCCGCGCCTCCGGCGCTGATCAGGCCACTCTCTCCGCGTCGAGTGGGGAGAGCCGCTGACCGCAACAAGACGACGCCCTCGCCTAAAGTTAACGCCATTGCCGCTTCAGGCCGGGGGCTATTCCCTATTGCCCGCTACGCGGGCCCGTGTCAGCCTTGTCACGACAGTAGTGTCGGGAAGCGCCCGTCCGTTGCGCCCGTTCATTGCATTGACGCCAATGGCGGGACGTGTCCGTCTCGGCATTGCGATCGATAGCGGGAACGAAATGGCATGCCATACATCGATACCATTCGGGCTCTGATTCAGGAAAAGGAAGCGGAGATGGTGCGTCTGGAAGCGGAGCTCCGCGCCGGCCGCGCCTATGTGAGCCTGCTCGCGGATCGCGTCGAGGCGGCCGAGAAGCGACTGCAGGAGCCCGAGACCGATGATCCTGTCGTCGCGGTCCGCCGCGTCCTCGCCGTCGCCGGCAAGCCGCTGTTCATCGACGAGATCCTTCACGCCCTTGGCCGGAACGTGAGCCGCGAGTCCCGAGAGCAGCTCCGCCGGCTCATCATTCCCTGGGTGCACCGGCGCGAGATCTTCACCCGGCCCCGTCCGGCGACGTTCGGCCTCGTCGAATGGGAACTGCGAGAGGAAGGTTCGTGATGTGGATCCGCGCCGTGTGTTTCCTCGTCGCGGCCATCGTCGCGTACGACGGACGTGCGAGTGCAACGGCGGACGCCATTCGCGACCTCCTCGAAAGCGATGCGTGGCCGGTGTTGTCGATCGGTGGCGAGCACGTGCATGCGGCCGAGGAACTGGCCGCGGTGTACCGGGACCGCGACTTCGCCCCCCTGTGGACGAACGGTCGTTCACGGCTCCTTCTGCAAATGCTGGCGCAGGCCGAGAGCCATGGTCTGCGACGCGACGACTATCACAATCGATGGTTGTCGATGCATGCGGATGCCGGCGTCCAGTCGCCCGATGATGCCGCGGAGCTCGACGTAATCGCCAGCGATGCCTTTCTCGTCTACGCGCATCATCTGGGAAGTGGGAAAGTGCGCGAGGAGACGGTGGCCGGATGGCACATCGATCGTCCCGACCCCGATCTGCGCGCGCGCCTGCAGCAGGCGGCCGTGGAGGATCCCTCCGTCGTCGTGGCCGATCTGTTGCCGAGGCATCCGGCCTACGATCGCCTGCGCGCCGGGCTCGAGGAATTTCGTGCGATCGCGCGGCAGGGTGGCTGGGCCCGGGTTCCGGACGGTCCGTCGCTCCGCAGCGGCGATCGCGGACCTCAGGTCCTGGCCGTTCGACGACGCCTCGCCGTGACCGGCGCGCCTGATGGAGAGATCTTCGATGAAGAGCTCGCGGCACGCGTGCGTGGCTTCCAGGCGCGCCACGGACTCGATCCGGACGGTGTCGTCGGAAAGGCGACGCGTGCGGAGTTGAATGTCCCCGTCGAGGCTCGGATCGATCAGATCGAGATCAACCTCGAGCGATGGCGGTGGCTCGATGCGGACCTCGGGCAACGCTATGTGCTCGTCAACATCGCCGGGTTCCGCGCCGGACTCTACGACGGCGATCGGCTGACTCTGGGAATGCGCGCGATCGTCGGCCGTACGTATCACCGGACGCCGATTTTCAGCGATGAGATCCGCTATCTCGTTTTCAGCCCCTACTGGAACATCCCCTCCTCGATTGCACGCAACGAGATCCGGCCGAAAGGCTCGACATACATGCGCCGGAACGGGATCGAAGTCCTTCGCGGGGGGCGGCTTCGTCAGAAACCCGGGCCGGCGAATCCGCTCGGCCGCGTCAAGTTCATGTTCCCGAACCGCTTCAGTGTGTACCTCCACGACACCCCGGCGCGCGACCTCTTCGACCAGACGTCACGCTCGTTCAGCCACGGATGCATTCGCCTGGAGAAGCCGCTCGAGCTTGCGACGCTGCTGCTCGCGGAGAAGGGGTGGTCGCGCGACGAGGTGGAACGTGCGGCGAACGCCGGAATGGCACGGACCGTGAGTCTCGACCAGCGGGTTCCGGTGCACATCCTCTACTGGACGGCCTGGGCCGACGAAACGGATGCACTTCAGTTCCGCCCCGATCTGTACGGACGCGACAGGGCAGTCCTGGATGCGTTGCACGGAGACCCTGAATAGAAATTGTTGGAGGCGATATGGAGCTCTCTCGCCAACGGCTGGTGGTGATCATCGCGATCGCAGTCGGAATCGTCGTCGTCTTCCTGGCGGGGTACCTGCCCGGCCGCTCCCGCGCCAACCGCGCGGCCGAGGAATCACGGAGGAGTGTGCAGACTCTGCAGGAGACACAGGCCGCGCTCGCCAAGACCCAATTCGATCTCGAAGTGGCGCAACTGCGTGGCCGCCTCGGCGAGGTCCTGCACGAGGCCAACACAAACAACTTCGGTGTGGCGGCCGAGCGTGCGACGGAGTTCTTCGACCGCCTTCGCGCCGCCGTCAACAGCACGCAACTCGTCGCCGGCTCCGAGCGCCGGTCGGTGCTGGATGCAATCCTCGCTCGAAGAGACGAGATCTCCGCCGACCTGGCCCGCGCCGATCCAGCGGCCAAGGCCAAGCTGACGGAGATGTACATGCAGTTCGCCCAAGCCGTGGAGTGACGGCGGCGGCACTCGCGTGAGTCTCTCCCGAGCCGGCACGGCCGGCTGCGCGGATGGCCAAGCCTCGGCCACAGGCGTGATCAATGGCGATGAGGCCACGCCCCAGCAGGTGACCGCGATCATTACCGACGAAGCCGCCGACCTCTCCATCGCCAAGACCATCGTCACTGCCGGACCGTATGTCGTTGGCCAGGAGGTGACCTACAACATCGCCCTGACCAACAACGGTCCCAACGACGCCACCGGCGTGACGATCACCGACATCCTGCCCGTGGGAACAACGTTCGTCTCCGCCACGCCGAGTCAGGGAGCTGCAGTATTACCGACGCCCGCTCGGCCCGGTTTCGAAACTCGCAGATTCTGACCTTTTTCACGGTCGCGATGTTAGCCAAGATAGTTGGCTACATCAATCCACCAGTCCCGGTCCGCATGGGCTGTCACCAACGACTGTGACGGCCGATCCGAACGATTCGCAACTCGCTTCAACGCTCACTCCACAAAATGCAGGCTCGGGTCCTGCGTCACGTTGTCGGTCCAGACGCCGTAGAGGATCGCCGCTTCCGCGCTCACGAGATAGGTGATCGACTCGCTGCCCGCGCGACTGAGGAGCAGCGTCGCGACTGCTTGGTGCACCCCGAGCGTTACGCTGTCCTTCCGTTCGAGGGCCACGACCGCGTGCGGACCTCGGCCGACGAGAGCGCGGACCTGCCTCGGCTGCGTTCGCGAATGCGCTGCCGCAACCGGCGTAGCCCTTCCACGGACCGCTTCACGGAATCGAGGTCCGGTGCCCCTTCCCGCACGACGCGCGCGACTGGGACGATTGTGTCGGGTGATGACGATCTCCTCACCACGCTCGACGCGCTGCAGCAGCTCGCCGAAACGGGTCTTCGCTTCAAAGGTGCTCATCTTCGGCATCAAGCGATATTAACCAGTCGTTGGCTAGTTTTCGCGACCGGGATGCGAAAACCTCGTGGCCGGCTGAGGAGTTGTCCCGGCTGCGGGCGGCGGTTCGACTTCGGTCCGCGACAGTTGCACTTGGAACGAGTGAGCATCGCCACCGCGCCGTTCGCAGTGCGGTACGAGTCGGTCAGCGAGAATGCCCGAGCGGCTCCGCCACCGCCGCCGGCATGGCGGCGATGTCGTCCCCCGGCGTTTCTAGTTTCTTCGAAGCTGAGAAGCTGGCAGATCCACTTGCACCGGCCGCCGTAGGAGGCCTCTGGAGTTTGACATTTTCGTAGCGGCGAAGTCGGTTTGACGCGCGAAGGCGCGTCGCGCCTTCGCGCGTCATTCCCCAGGGCAGGGAAGACTCCACCATCGGGGACAGTGTCCAGACTCCAGCGCCCCGCTCATTCATGCCATTACGATGATCGATTTTCGCCGCGGCGGGACGCGCTGACGCTCACCATCAAACGTGTCGGCGCCCACAGAAATATGCGCCGGCGGAACGGGTCGCGGGAAGCTGCTGGCGCGTCTTCCCAGAAACCCTTCGGCCTGTATTTTTTTCGGTCCTTCGGCGGACCTGTGGATGACCCAGTCCACCGACAGGTCAGACAAAGGATGTGTTTCGTGGCAAATGCCGGAAGATTCTCTGCTCGCCTGTCCTCGCTACTCATCGCGTCGCCGCGACGGAAGAGCCTGGTCACGACCGTCGTGGCCCTCTCGCTGGCGCTGCTCGGCGGGCCGGCTCACGCACAGGTCGCCCCTGATCTCACGGATCTGAGCGTCGACGATCTGATGAACGTCGAAATGACGTCGGTGTCGCGAAAAGGGCAGAAGCTCGCCGACACGGCCGCGGCCGTGTTCGTCATCACTCAGGAGGACATCCGCCGCTCGGGGGCAACGTCCATTCCGGAGGTCCTGCGCATCGTGCCGGGCGTCATGCAGCTCGGGGTTTCTGGAATCATCGCCAAGCCCTTCGATCCACTCACGCTCGGGAAGCAGATCAAGGACGTACTGTCGTGGCCATGAGCCGCCAGAGAGCATTGTCTGTGTCCAAGCATGCGGGCCGATCGCTCTACTGGCTCTCATTGGCCGTGCTCCTTGTCACGCCCTCGTCGATGGCACTCGACCCTTCCAAGGCGATCACCCAGTACGGCCTCAGCGGATGGACCACCGAGCACGGGCTGCCCCAGGACTCGGTCAACGCAATCGCTCAGACAGCGGATGGCTACCTCTGGTTCGGGACACAGGAAGGTCTGGCCCGCTTCGACGGCGTACGGTTCAGGGTTTTCGACAAACGAAATACGCCGGCCCTCGAGACGCAGCACGTCAACGCTCTGCTGGTGACACGCGACGGATCGCTGTGGATCGGACGAAATGGCGGTCTCACGCGGTACAAGGAGGGCCGGTTCACGAGCTATTCGGAACGCCATGGTCTGCACGATGGGTTCATCTGGTCACTGTCCGAGGGTCTGGACGGCAGCATCTGGATCGCAACATATTCGGGAGGGCTGAGCCGTTTCCGCGACGGGAAGCTCACCAGGTATACGATCAGTAACGGGCTGGCCTCGAATTCGATCTGGACCACCCATGTCGGACGCGATGGCGCGCTCTGGGTTGGGACGAACGGGGGCGGCCTGAGTCGATTCTCGAACGGAAGGTTCACGAATTACACGACGCAGAACGGCCTGGCGAACAACATCGTCTGGGCGGTGCATCAGGACCGCGCCGGCGACCTCTGGATCGGTACGAACGACGGTTTGAACCGATTGCACGACGGGAAGCTCACCACCTTCACCACGGCTGACGGTCTGTCGAACAACTCCGTGAGGGTGATTCGGGAGGATCGACACGGAAACCTGTGGATCGGCACGGACGGTGGCGGGGTCAATCGGCTTTACGGCGGCAAGTTCACGTCGCTCGGAACGACACAGGGTCTTTCCGACGCCTCGGTTCAGTCGCTCTTCGAAGACCGGGAAGGGAGTCTCTGGGTCGGGACTTCCGTGGGCGGAGTCAATCAGCTCCGGCCGTCGAGGTTCGTGACGATCAGCAAGTCCGAGGGGCTGATCGGAGACGTCGTGTGGTCCGTTCGGGAAGCCGCGGACGGCTCGCTCCTGATCGGCACCAACGACGGCTTCTCGCGTTGGAAAGACGGAGTGAGCCGCAACCTCTCCGCACCCGGAGGTCTCTCGTCGAACGTGGTTCGCACCGTGCTCGAGGACCGCGACGGCGTCCTCTGGCTCGGAACAACAGATGGCCTCAACCGTTACCAGGACGGCAAGCTGACCGTCTATCGGACCTCCTCCGGACTGTCGCATGACATGATCCGGACAGTGATGCAGGATCGCCAGGGGAGCATCTGGGTCGGCACTCGGGGAGGCGGCCTCAATCGCTTCCGCGATGGAGTCTTCACCGTCTTCAATACCGGGAACGGTCTGGTGAACGACGTCGTGGCATCGGTGGACGAGGATTCCGACGGCAGCCTCTGGATCGCGACGAACGGTGGCGTCAGCGTGCTGAACAACGGCCGCTTTCGGAACTACAGTACGAAGGACGGGTTGTCCAGCGACACGGTTCGCGTGACGTATCACGACCGCGACGGTGCTCACTGGATCGGAACGTATGGCGGCGGTCTCAATCGGATCAAAGACGGACGCATCACTCCGATCACATCCAAGGACGGCCTGTACGACGACGTCGTGTACTCCATCCTCGAAGACGACAAGGGCTACCTGTGGATGACGAGCAATCGGGGAGTCTTTCGCGTCAGCAAGAAGGAGCTCGACGATTTCGCCGACAAGAGGATCCCCGGCGTTCACTCGGTCTCTTATGGCGTGGCCGACGGGATGAAGAAGAACGAATGCAATGGCGGCTCCCCCGCGGCCTGGAAGGGGAAAGACGGGCGACTGTACTTTCCGACCGTCAAGGGAGTGGCGGTGATCGATCCCAACAAAGGATGGGTCAACTCAGTGACTCCCAATGTCTGGAACGAAGATGTTCTGGTCGATGGAGAGTCGATGCCGCTCACCGCGGCAGGCCTGACCGTTGGCCCGGGTCCGCACAACTTCGAGATCCACTATACGGCGCTGAGCTTCATCGCGCCGTCCAAGGTGAAGTTCCGCTATCGCCTAAGGGGATTCGCCGACGACTGGGTCGAGGCCGGTAATCGGCGTGCCGCCTTCTATACTCACGTGCCGCCCGGCGATTACACCTTCGAAGTGATGGGAAGCAGCAACGACGAGGTCTGGAGCACGGCGCCGAATGCTCTTCAGATACACGTCCAGGCGGCGTTCTTCCAGACCACTTGGTTCAAAATCGCCTGCGGCATCGGTCTGCTCCTGGCGGTTGGCGCCGGCGTCAAGATGCGCATGAGACTGCTCAAGGAGCGCGAGCGTAGCCTGGTCCGGATGGTCGACGAGCAGACCGCGGAGCTGAGCGCGCGCAAAGAGGCCGCGGAAACCGCGTCGGAGATCAATACGCACCTCCGGCTGGAGAACGAGCGGATCCTGAACTCGATCGCCGACGGCGTCATGGCCATGGATCTCTCGGGGAACGTCATCGTGGCGAATCCGGCAGCGGCGAGAATGCTCGGCTGGCAGGCCACGGAACTGGTGGGCCTCCCTGCTCACGAGACCGTCCATCACTCCAAGCTCACCGGACCCTATCCGAAGGGTGACTGCCCGATGCAGGGGATCGTGACCGACGGCGATCCCCGGCAGGTCAGCGATGAGGTCTTCTGGCGGAAGGACGGCACGTCATTTCCCGTCCAATACCTCGGCGCCCCGATCCGAGACGGTAAGGGCCGCGTGACCGGAGTCGCCGTAACCTTCCGCGACGTGACGGAAGAGAAGGCCATCGAACGGCTGAAGAGCGAGTTCGTCTCGACGGTCAGCCACGAGCTGCGCACGCCTCTGACCTCCATTCGCGGAGCGCTCGGCCTTCTGGGCAGCGGGTTGCTCGGCCCGATCGCCGAAAAAGGGCAGCGGATGCTGCAGATCGCCGTCAGCAATACCGATCGCCTGGTCCGGCTGATCAACGACATCCTCGACCTCGAACGGATCGAGTCGGGGAAGGTCGAGCTCACGCGCGGCTACCTGGATGCGGGCGCCGTCATGGCCCAGGCGTTGGAAGGAGTGCAGTCGATGGCCGACCAGGCCGGCGTGCGCCTGGTCATCGAACCGGCAGCCGCAGCGCTCTGGGGCGACCGCGACCGGATCATTCAGACGCTGACCAACCTGCTCGGCAACGCCATCAAGTTCTCACCGCCCGACACGACCGTGACGTTGAGCGGCGCTGCACGTGAAGCGGACTTTGTGTTGTGCGTCGCCGATCAGGGACGAGGCGTTCCCGAGGAGAAGCTCGGAACGATCTTCGAACGCTTCAGCCAGGTGGATGCGTCGGACTCACGCGACAAGGGCGGCTCCGGCCTGGGCCTAGCCATCTGTCAGAGCATCGTCCATGCGCACGGCGGCCGGATCTGGGCGGGAAAGAACGACCCTGAGGGCAGCCGGTTTCAGTTCAGCATTCCGCTGGCGGTTCCCTCCGCCATCGTCCCGTCGGATCCCGATTCGCTGGAACGAGCTGGCGGTGCCACACCCTCAATTCTCCTCGTGGAGGACGATCTCGATCTCGCGCGAGTGATGATCACGGCCCTGCAAAGCCACGGCATGCAGATTCTTCACGCGACTCGGGGCAGCGACACGGTCGAGCTTTGCCGGCAACACGAGCCGAGCCTGATCGTCCTCGAGGTCGTCCTTCCGGACATGGACGGGTTCGCGGTGGTCCGCGCACTGAGAGAGAGCCCAACGATCGGGCGGGTTCCCCTCATCGTCTACTCGGCGCTGGATGTCGGAATCGCCGATCAGTCGCGGCTTCGCCTGGGGCCGACGGAGTTCCTGACGAAGAGTCGATGCGGTCTCGCTGAGCTCGAAGAGCGCGTCGTCCGCCTCCTCGAGACGGTCACCAACCGACCGAAGGAGGCGATCCGCTCGGCGCTGGAGATGTTTTGAGCTCCCGCGAATACCAGGTCGATCTGGCCGAGGACCTCGAGGGAGCGGTGGCGCTCCTCATGACTCGGCAGTACGACGCCGTGATCACCGACCTGCGTCTGTCCGCCCGGGACAGAACCGAGGGCCTGGAGATCATCCGCGTGGCCCGGGAGAGATTTCCGGACGCGAAGGTGATGCTCCTCACGGGCTACGGGTCGGCGGCCGTGGAGATGGAAGCCCAGGCGCGCGGCGCCGACCGCTGCGTCCAGAAGCCGATCCCGCTCGGCGAGCTCGAACAGATACTCCGGGGCTTGCTGATGCTTCCAGCGTTGCGCACTGACTGACGTGTTCGCCCCTCTTTTCCAGATCGGTCCGTTCAGCTTCTCGATCTAAACACTCCTGCTTCTTGCCGCGTCGTTGGCCGCCTGGATGCTCGGCGCGCGCGTCGTGTACCGCGAGGAGGGCAGTCGGATCAGTTGGTGGTTCTTCGCCCTGGACGCCGCCGCCTCCCCTGCCTATCAAGTTCTTGTTGACGCTGAACTTAATAGCACGGTGCGGCGGCTTTTTCGCTTCTACCGTGAGAAATGCGGGTTAGCCGGCTGCGCGGATTGGCCAAAGCCTCGGCCTCCAGATGCGTGGCTCCGCCGGCCACTCTGAGTGAGATGACACTCCGGAAACAGCTTGAAGCCAGCGTTGTCATTAGATGCCCGGTCCTTTGACTCCATTCGGTCCCCCGTCGGAGCAATGGGCATGTATGGTCATGAGTGGCCACTATTGTCCATCCGTGTCCTTTACTCTCCGCCTCCCACCCATCGATTCGCGAGCGCGAGACGGTCTGCTCGACCGCGGTGCTGCAGGAGGCGGCGTTCCCACACCCGATCGATCCGCGGTCGTTCCGGTTCACACGGAAGCGCGTCCTCGTCGCCGTCCTGCGCGAGCCGCTCGATTTCCTCGATCCGCACGGCCATCGTCCGCGCCTCGTTGCCCTGATCCTCGCGCGCTCCGTCCAGGGCCAGCTGCTTGCGTTCTCGCGCGCCCTCAAGCTCTTCGCGGATCCGGAGCTGATCGATCGGCTCGCCGTTGCACAAACGCCGGCCGAAGCGATTCTCCTGATCGGCGACGCGGAGGCGCGGTTGCCGGGGAAGAACGAGGAGGAGGCGTGAAGCTCACCGTGAGCGAGGCGGCATCGCTCCTCGGGAGTGCCGAGGAGCGCGTCTACGACTGGATCGAAGAGGAGGCGCTCCCCGCGCAGAAAATTCGCGGGCAGTTCCGCATCAACCGGACGGACCTGCTCGAGTGGGCGACGGCGCACAACATCTGTCTCGCTCCTCGCGCATTCCGCCAGGAGCGCGGAACGCCATCGCTCGCGGATGCGCTGCGCGCCGGCGGCGTCCATCATCGGATCGAGGGATCCGATCTCGCGACGATCCTGCGAAACATCGTCGAGCTCCTGCCGCTCGAGGATCGTGCGGATCGGGACATGCTTCTCCACGTCCTCCTCGCGCGTCACACGCTGGGCGTCACCCCGGTTCGGTGAGGGGATCGCCATTCCGCACGTGCGGACGCCGATCATCCTCGCTCCGAACGGATGCCGTGCTCGCGCTATCGTTCCTCACGACCCCGCTCGACCTTCACGCGCCCGATCGCCAGCCGATCGACACGCTCTTCCTTCTCATCTGCCCGACGATCCACGTGCATCTCGCGATGCTCGCGAAGCTCGCCTTCGGCCTGAAGGACCAGACGTTCCGTGCGGCCATCCGCCGGCAGGCGTCGGCGGAGGAGATCGTGCGGATCGCCGCGGCACTGGAGGAGGCGTTCTGACGACCTGTAACCGAAGGAGCCCGGCGGAGTGTTGATCCTCCTGGTCCTGAGCATCCTCGTCGTGGCGATCAGCGGTGCGCCCGCTCTAGTGTCGCGCGACACGACACGAACCGTGCGCGGCCGCTCGGGCGAAGTCGCAAGCACCGCCCTCGCTCTGTTCGGCGCCGCGGGCGGCCTTTTTGCTGCATTCTCGACGCTCGCGTACGGCCGCAGCGCCGACGCGGCCGCTCGGTGGCAACTGCCGAACGCCGCGGTTGCGCTTCATCTCGACCCGCTCGCCGCGGCGTTCCTGCTTCCGATCTTCGTGCTCGGCGCGCTCGCATCGGTCTACGGGCTCGAATACTGGCCGGCACGTCACCAGCAGTCCGCGAGCCGCGTTCGGGTGTTCACGGGACTGCTGCTCGCGGGGATGGCGACCGTCGTCCTCGCCGCCCACGCCGTGCTCTTCCTCGTGGCCTGGGAGACGATGGCGATTGCCGCGTTCTTCCTCATTGCTACCGAAGACAGGGACGCCGAGGTGCGAGGGGCGGCGTGGCTCTATCTGATCGCCACACACATCGGCACGCTCGCGCTGTTCGCACTCTTCGCGGTCCTGCGCGCCGAGCGTGGCACCTTCGTTCTCGGCCCCGTTGCCGCGGCGGCCGGCGCGGTGATCCCATCGGTCATCCTGCTTCTGGCGCTCGCCGGCTTCGGGTTCAAGGCCGGCGTCGTGCCGCTGCACTTCTGGCTCCCTGGCGCGCACGCGCTGTTCGCGCCGATCCTTGCTCGCGCCGTGGCCGGCGCTGCACCAGGCCTCGCGGCGCCGGTCGCACTGCCCGCGCTGCTCCAGCCGATTCAGACGTCCGCGCTCATCGTCGCGGGCGTCGTGGTCCTCGCGGTCCTGCTCCTTCTTGCAGCGACGCGTCGCGCCGCGAAAGCACCGACCTGGGACTGCGGCTACGCGGCGCCGACGGCCCGCATGCAGTACACCGCCTCTTCGCTGGCGCGGGGACTGGTCGGCTTTTTCGCGTGGGCAATGCCGCCCGTCGTTCACACGCCTCGGCCCTTCCCGCTCTTTCCTTCCTCGGCGGCGTTCGAGAGCCACGTCCCGGACACGGTCCTCGATCGCGCTCTGCTGCCGGCGCTGCGCGGTGCGCGATGGGCACTCGGCTTCGCGCGCTTCATCCAGCACGGCCGCATGCAGCTCTACCTCGTCTACCTCGGAGTCACGCTCGTCGTGCTCCTCGCCTGGAGTGCCCGATGACCGTTCTTCTGCAACTCCTGCTCGTCCTCGTCACTGCGCCGCTGCTGCTCGGCGTCATCACGAAGACGAAGGCGCGCGTTGCCGGCCGCAGCGGTCCGCCGCTGCTGCAGGCGTACTACGACATCGCAAAGTTGCTCCGGAAAGGCACGGTGCTGAGCAGCACGACGACGTGGGTGTTCCTTCTCGGTCCGGCGGTCGCGGTGGTCATTCCGGTCCTCTGCTCGCTGCTGCTGCCGCTCGCGGGGCCGCGGGCACCGATCGCGTTCACGGGCGATCTCATTCTGTTCGTCTATCTCTTCGCGCTCTCGCGTTTCTGCACGACTGCGGCGGCGCTCGACACCGGCTCCGCGTTCGAGGGGATGGGTGCGGCGCGCGAGCTGACGTTCGCGGCGCTCGCGGAGCCCGCGCTGTTTTTCGGCCTCCTGGCGCTGGCGCGCATCTCCGGCTCGCTGTCGCTCTCGTCGCTGCTCGCGGTCGGCGAAGACGGTTGGCACCGCGCGAGCGCGGCGCTCGTTCTCATCGTCGCGAGCTGGTTCATCGTGCTGCTCGCCGAGAACTCGCGCGTCCCGTTCGATGATCCGAACACGCACCTCGAGCTCACGATGATTCACGAGGTCATGGTCCTCGACCACAGCGGCCCGGCGCTGGGGCTGATCCTCTACGGCAGCGCGCTCAAGCTCTTCGTGTTCAGCGCGCTCGCGAGTCTCGTCGCGGGCTTCGCCGTCGTGCTCGTATTGAGATAAGACTGATGCCGCCCATTGCCGACTCGATCCTGATCCTTCTGCTCCTGACGAACTTCTTCATCCTCGGGACGGCGAATCTCCGCTCGGCGATCCACGGTGTCGCGTTGCAGGGGCTTCTGCTCGGAGTCCTGCCGCTCTTCGTCGAGTCGGAGGCGACCCTGCGTCTCATCGCGATCGTCGTGGCCACGGCGGCGATCAAGGAAGTCGTGATTCCGCGTCTGCTTCTGAAAGCCCTGCGCGACGTGCACATCCGCCACGAGGTCGAGCCCTATCTCGGATTCGTCGCGTCGCTCTTCCTGTGCGCGATCGGTACGGCGCTCGCGCTCCTGTTCGCCGACCTTCTGCCGCTAGCAAGCGCGGACCGGGCGGGGCTCTTCGTCCCGACGTCGCTGGCCACTCTGTTCTGCGGGTTTCTCGTGCTCACGACCCGCCGCAAGGCGATCACCCAGGTCACGGGCTATCTGGTTCTCGAGAACGGGATCTACGTCTTCGGCCTGCTGCTGTACCAGTCGATGGTCGTGGAAGTCGGGATCCTCCTCGATCTCCTCGTCGGCATCTTCGTCATGGGGATCGTCCTCAATCACATTCAACGCGAGTTCTCGTCGCTCGACACCGAGCAACTGTCGCGCCTCAGGGAGTAACGGATGGCCCTGTACCTCATCGTCGTTCCGCTGCTGGGCGCGCTCGCCGCGTTTCTCCTGCCGTCCGACCGCATGCGGCCCTGGATCGTCGCGAGCGTGGCAGTGATGCACCTCGTGCTCGCGTCGGCCGCGGTCGCGGCCGGCGACACCGGTTTCGCCTCCGAGTGGCTCCGCTTCGACGCCCTCGGACGCCTCGTGCTGATCATCGTCTCGACGCTCTTCTGCATCTGCGCGCTCTACTGCATCGGCTACCTGCGCATTCGCGCGGAACGCCCGAACCGGATCTTCTGCACCGCGCTCCTGTTCTTCCTCGGGATGACCAGTCTGGTCGCGCTCGCGCAACACCTCACCATCCTCTGGGTGGCGATGGAAGCGATGACGCTCGCGACGGCCGTGCTCCTCTACTTCAATCAGAACCAGCGCTCGCTGGAAGCGACGTGGAAGTACCTGATGATCGGCTCGGTCGGGATCGCCCTCGCGCTCCTCGGCACGCTGTTCCTTGCCTACGGCGCGCGCCTCGGCATCGGCGAGCCGACGCTGCTCTTTTCCGATCTCGTCCGCAGAGGGGCGCAGCTTCCCGCGCCCTGGGTCCGGACCGCGTTCGTGTTCCTCCTCGTCGGATACGGCACGAAGATGGGACTCGCGCCGCTCCACACCTGGAAGCCGGACGCCTACGGCGAAGCGCCCGGCGTGGTCGGGGCGCTGCTGGCGGGCGGCATGACGACCTGCGCGTTCCTCGCGCTGTTGCGCGTCTATCGCATCACGGACGCGGCGGGGCAGGGGGTCTTTGCGCGCGAGCTGCTGGTCGTCTTCGGTCTGCTCTCGATGGCCACGGCCGCGGCGTTCATGGTCGGGCAGCGCGACTTCAAGCGGCTGCTCGCCTACTCCAGCGTCGAGCACATGGGGATTCTCGTGCTCGGGATCGGCATCGGTGGCGCGGGGATCTTCGCCGCGCTTCTCCACACCATCAACAACGCGCTCACCAAGGGCGTGCTCTTTCTCGCCGCCGGCAACATCCATCGTGCCTTCAAGAGCAAGCGGCTCGAAGACGTGACCGGCGCGCTGCGGCGCCTGCCGGTGTCGGCCGGGCTCTTTCTCGCAGGCTTCTTCGCGATCACCGGATCGCCGCCGTTCGGCCCTTTCGTGAGCGAGCTTTCCATTCTGACGGCCGCGATGGATGACCGCCGCTTTGTCGTCGCCGCGTTGTACCTGAGCCTCCTCGCCGTGATCTTCATCGGAATGGGGAGCACGATCCTCTCGGTGGTCCAGGGCGTTCCGCCCGAGGACCCGGAGGGGCGCTCGTTCCGCGAGTCTCCTTTCAAGACGCTTCCCATCGTGGCGAGCCTCGCGCTCGTCGTCATGATGGGCGTCTGGATTCCGGAGTGGGTCCTGAACCTCCTGCACGCGGCAGCGCGCCTGCTGGGAGGCGCCTGACATGAAGGGAACACTCCTCGTCCGACGCAACGCCGAACCGGCTCCCCTCGCCGACGTCCCACGCGTGCCAATGGCTTCGTTCCGCGCCACCATCCTCGACGCCGTTCGCGACGAGTGTCGCGTTGCGTCGTACTTCGCGCGCGCGGTCGTGGAGGGGATCGAGCTCGTGGCCGTCGTCGCCGACGACGCGACGAGCGAGCTCGGATTCGTGCGCGCCCGCGTGAGCGACGATCGGTTCGAGTCGCTGACTCCCGAGTGCCCGCAGGTCCACCTCTTCGAGCGCGAGATCGCCGAGCAGTACGGCGTCGAGCCGGTCGGGCATCCCTGGCTCAAACCGGTCCGGTTTCAGCGCCCGCTAGCGACACCAGGCGCCGGCGGCCATGTTTTTTCGGAGCCGGTGCCGGGCGTCGCCGATTTCTTCCGCGTCGAGGGCGAGGAGGTTCACGAGGTCGCGGTCGGTCCGGTGCACGCCGGCGTGATCGAGCCGGGCCACTTCCGGTTCCAGTGCCACGGCGAGCACGTCTTCCATCTCGAGATCGCGCTCGGCTACCAGCACCGCAGGATCGAACGGGCTCTCATCGGCGGTCCGAACGCGAAGACGATTCACTATATGGAAACCGCCGCGGGCGACACGACGATCGGGCACACGCTCGCGTATGCCCATGCGATCGAGGCGCTGAGCGGCACGAAGGTGCCGGCACGCGCGCACGCGCTTCGTGGCATCGCGCTCGAGCTCGAGCGCCTCGCCAATCACACGGGGGATCTCGGAGCGCTGAGCGGCGACGTCGCGTATCTGCCGACCGCGTCATACTGTGGCCGCATCCGCGGCGACTACCTCAACCTCACGGCGGAGCTCTGCGGCTCGCGCTTCGGGCGCGGTCTGGTGCGTCCAGGCGGCGTGCTGTTCGATCTTTCGCCGGAACGGATCGGCACGTTCGCGGAAGGCGTGCGGGCTGCGACACGCGACGCGATCGATGCGGTCGGGCTTCTGTGGACCACGCCGACGGTCATGGAGCGCTTCGAGAGCGCCGGTACGGTGGAACCCGACGCGTGCGACGAGATCGGCATGGTCGGCGTCGCGGCACGTGCCTGCGGCCGGAGCATCGACGTCCGCCACGATTTTCCGTTCGGCATCTACCGCTTCGTGCACATTCCGGTGATGACCGCGCATCATGGAGACGTCAACTCGCGGGCCTTCGTGCGCTGGCTGGAGCTGCAGCGCTCCGCCGATTTCGTCGCGGCGCAATTGCAGGCGCTTCCGTCCACACCGATCCGCGCCGCGATGACGGCATCGCTCGCGCCGGACAGCATGGTCGCCTCGCTCACGGAAGGCTGGCGCGGCGAGATCTGTCACGTCGCCATCACCGACGCGGAAGGCCGCTTCGCGCGCTACAAGATCACCGATCCCTCGTTCCACAACTGGTTCGGGCTCGCGCTGGCGCTGCGCAACGGACAGATCTCCGACTTTCCCCTCTGCAACAAGAGCTTCAATCTGTCGTACTGCGGACACGACCTTTGAGAAAGGCAGAAGGCAGAAGGCAGAGGCAGAAAGGAGAAGGCAGAAAGCAGAAAGCAGAAATGAGACCCACTCGCCATTTCTGCTTTCTGCCTTCTGCTTTCTGCCTTGGTAAAGGATGCTCAAAGCACTGCTGACACGCGCGCGCCAGGGCCACAGAACGATGCGCTATCCGCGCGCGGAGCCGCCGGCGCTTCCCACGCATTTCCGTGGCGTGCCGCGGATCGACCTCACGCGTTGCCCCGACGGATGCCGGGCGTGCGCCGACGCGTGCCCGACGGAAGCGATCACGCTTGTAGGCGAGACCGTCGCACTGGATCTCGGCCGTTGCATCTTCTGCCCGGAGTGCGAGACGGCCTGTCCGGAGGGCGCGATCGTGTTCACGGACGACTACCGTCTCGCCACGCGCACGCGCGCGGATCTCCACCTCCTGGCAGGCGAGGAGCGAAAACTCGCCGATGCTCTCGACACGAAGCTCCGCCGCCTGTTCGGCCGGTCGCTCAAGCTCCGCGTCGTCAGCGCCGGCGACTGCAACGGCTGCGCGTCCGGACGTGAACGTCCTCGGAACCATCGGATGGGATCTGGGGCGCTTCGGCATTCAGTACGTCGCGTCGCCACGACACGCGGACGGCATCGTCATCCTGGGCCCGATCCCCGACAACATGTGGCTGGCCGCGCGCAAGACCTACGACGCGATCCCCGACCCGAAGATCGTCATCGCCATCGGCGCGTGCGCGATCTCCGGCGGCATCTATGCCGGCCATCCCGAGCAACACGACGGCGCGGAGAGCATGCTTCCGGTGGACCTGTTCATCCCCGGTTGTCCGCCGCATCCCCTGACGATCCTCGACGGCTTCCTCCGGCTCCTCGGCCGCCTCGAGGGCGCTCGCGGCCCGTGTAGCCGGCACGGCCGGCAGCGCTGGTTGGCCAAGCCTCGGGCACGCCAGTCGCCCGAGGCTCATTTTCTGCCGCGCAGGCCCCTAAGCCCTATGGTCTTGACTTAGCGGAGCGCCGCCGTCTCGGCGGCTGGCCCGACGGCGTCCCGCGCCGCCGCTCGGGTGGGCGGGGGCGTCCCTCGCGGCCACAGAACGCAGGCGCCGAACGCCTGCGGGCCAGCCGGCGAGGACGCCGGCGCTCCAAGCCGGCGGCGGAATTCACGCCTATGGCGTACCAACCGTTTTGCGCATGGCGCTTGCGTGACGTCGTGATCATGGAAGGAGACGGCGATGCCGAACTGGACAGACAAAGATGAACGCATGTACGACCACATCAAGGACAGCGCTCGGGCGCGGAAAGAGCGAGGATCGCGCACAGGAGATCGCCGCCCGCACGGTCAACAAGAACCGCCGCGAGGAAGGGCGGACGCCGAACCGAACCACGCAGGGAACCGGCAACCCGAACCGGGGCCTGGAAGCGCGGACGAAAGACGAGCTCGAGAACCGCGCCGCCGAACTGAACATCCGCGGGCGGAGCAAGATGAAGAAAGCGGAGCTGATCGACGCGATCCGCGACAGGAACTAGTAGCCGGCACGGCCGGCAGCGCTGGTTGCTCCGCCTTTCGGCACGTCTCCGATGGGATTCGACAGTCGCAGCTTCGGGGCGGCGCAACGCGCCTCACGTTTCGACCGCGCAGTGCGTGCCGACACTCGCTGCGGCGTTCTACGCAGACCTTCCGAAGACAGGAGACGCGCCGATGGAACACGCAATCGGGAGCAGGAGATGGGCCATTGCCGAGGGCTACATCCCCGAGACGAGCACGGGTCCGGCTCCGGAGATGACCAGTCATGAGACCGCCTGCATCCTCAACGCTGGTGATGCCGACGCCCATGTCACGCTGACGGTCTATTACGCCGACCGCGAGCCCGCCGGACCGTACCACCTCACGGTTCCCGCCCGCCGGACGCTGCACCTCCGCTTCAACGACCTCGACGACCCGGAGCCGGTGCCAAAGGGCACCGACTTCGCCAGCGTTTTCGAGAGTGACGTTCCGATCGTGGTGCAGCACACGAGGCTCGACTCGCGCCAGTCGGAGAACGCGCTGCTCTCCACGATCGCGTACTCTGCCGGGTGAGCATGGTGGTCGTGGTGATGGGCGTCTCGGGATCCGGAAAGACATCCGTGGGCCGCGCGCTCGCGGCGCGTCTGGGATGGCCCTTGGTCGACGCCGATGATGTTCACTCGCCCGAGAACGTCGACCGGATGCGTGCGGGCGTACCGTTGACGGAGGCCGATCGTGAGCCATGGCTCGCCGCGCTGCGCGCTCTCGTCCGGCGCGCGGACGCGGCAGGGGAGAACCTCGTGCTGGCGTGCTCCGCATTGCGCAAGAGCTTTCGCGAACGTCTTCGCGACGGAGTAGGCGATCTTCGCTTCGTCCATCTGCAGGCCGGGCCCGAGCTCGTCGCCCGCCGGCTCGCCGCGCGCACCGGCCATTTCATGAATCCGGATCTGCTCGACAGCCAGTTCGACGCGCTCGAGGAGCCGGAAGACGCACTCGTGCTGGATGCCTCCGAACGTCCGGATGTACTCGTCGCCCGGATCCGGCGGTCGCTCGGCGTCTGACGCAGCGTTCAATCGAGGAGAGCGACCGCTACGCGGGCGTTTTGCGAACAGACCCTGCAGCCGCGGGCCGCCCCCTCCGGTTAGCCGGAGGGGGCTACCTCGACCGCAATCAGCGGGGCGCCCTTTCCGACTCGCCACCGGTCATGCCGGTCGTCGTGCCGCCCGTGGTGGGATAGCGGTAGCCGTACGCGCGACGGATGGAGGAGCGGTCGCGATCGAAGTCGGAGCCGTAGTCCTGCCGCAGTCGCGACTCGAGACCATCGTCCCACGTCGGGTGCTGCGACCGGTACTGTCGCTGCGCCGCATGCCCGAAGCGGAAGGCCTGCTCGCGATTCTCGAACGCATCGTCGCTTCCCATGGCTTGTTTGGCCGTGTCGTCGACGTCCTGGTTCAGATCCCGCGCTGAGTCCGACCCGAAGTCGTGTTTGGTCTGCTCCCAGTCGTTCCGGAACGCGGCTTTCACGCGGTCCCACGCGCTGTCGTGCTCGTCGGTGTACCAACCTGGACGGTTCTTCATAGATTCTCCTTTTTCGCCGCGTCAGCGGCGTTGGTTACACCCGAACGATGAGCAAAGAGCGGGCCGGAGACCGATCACACCATCTCCTTGATCCTGCTCTCGAGCACCGTCCTGACGATCTTGCCGCGAGCCGGCTGTCCCTTGGCCAGCGCCTCGGCGAAGTGCAGCGCCTGCTCGGGCTTGATCGAGGCCGGCATAGGCGGCTCGTCCGGATCGATCACCGCCTCCACGACCACCGGCCCGGGCATGGCCAGGACCTGCTCGATCGCATCGCCGCAGGACTGCGGATCGTCGATTCGCACGCCGGTCGCGCCGCAGGCCTCGGCCACCTTCACGAAGTCGATGGGCTGGAGCTCACAGCCGTACTCCGGATTGCCGAGGAAGACCATCTGTTCCCACTTGATCATGCCGAGGGAGTCGTTGCGGAAGACGAACACCTTGATCGGCAACGCGTACTTGACTGCGGTCACGAGCTCGCCCATCAGCATCGACATCGCGCCGTCGCCGATGATCGCGACGGATTGCCGGTTCGGGTGCGCGACTTGCGCGGCGATCGCGTACGGCAGCCCGCAGGCCATCGTGGCCAGAGTGCCGGAGAGCGAGTACATCTGCCCCCGTTGCGCGCGGATGTGGCGGGCGAACCAGGTCGCGACCGTTCCGGAATCGCACGAGACGATGGCGTCGGAGCGGAGTCGCTTCGAGATCTCGGCCGCGACGACCTGCGGCTTCATCGGCTTGTCCATCCGCGTGGCGCGCGTGGCCATCAGCTCTTCCCACTCCCGCATCCCCTTCTGGGCCTCCTCGAGCATCGAGCGATCGTCCTTCCGCTGCAGGAGCGGGATGAGCTTGCGGATCGTTTGCGCCGCGTCGCCGACCAGGCCCGCTTCGACGGGATAACGGAGGCCGATGCGCACGGGGTCGCAGTCGATCTGCACCGCGCGCTTCTCCCCCGGCTTGGGCAGGAACTCGATGTACGGAAACGACGTGCCGACCATCAGCAGCGTGTCACATCCGGCCAGCGCGTCCTCGGAAGGCTTGGTGCCGAGGAGGCCGATGCCTCCGGTCGTGTAGGGGCTGTCGTCCGGCAGGACCGCCTTCCCGAGGAGGGCTTTGATGACCGGGCTGGCGAGGACGTCCGCGAGCCGCTCGACTTCGTCCGTCGCGCCGAGCGCGCCGCGGCCGACGAGCATCGCGACCTTCTGTCCCGCGTTCAGCACGCTGGCCGCACGCTGGAGATTGTCGTCCGAGGGGACGCCGCCGCCGCGCGCGAGGACCGTGGTGTCGGCATGGTGCTTCACGTTTCGCTTCGACGACGAGCCGGCCTCCTGTTCCTGCAGGTCCACCGGGAAATTGAGGTGCGTCACGCAGCCGTGCGCGAGCGCGGTCCGGCAGGCGAGATGGGCGACGCTCTCGATATGGTCGGCACCCATGACCCGAACGCTGTAGCGGGCCACGTTCTCGAAGAGCTTGTCGAGGTCGACGTCCTGCTGCGCGTATGTGCCGATCAGGTCGTGGAAGTGGTGTCCGGTGATGGCGAGCACCGGCTGGCCGTCGAGCTTCGCGTCATAAAGCCCATTGAGGAGATGCACGCCGCCCGGGCCCGAGGTCGCGACGCAGACGCCGAGCTTGTTCGTGTACTTGGCGTACGCGCAGGCCATGAAGGCCGCCGATTCCTCGTGGCGAACCTGGATGAAGCGAATCCGGTCCTGCCTCTGCCGCAGTCCCTCCATGATCCCGTTGATGCCGTCGCCGGGAAGGCCGAAGACCACCTCGACCCCCCAGTCGATCAGAACGTCGAGCAGAATGTCGGCGGCATTTCTGGAAGCCATGAGCGCAGTTCCTCCTTCGCGGTGGACCGGAGCGTTCGAAGCAGGACACGTGCCGCTCGCATGGTAGACCAAGCATCAATCTTGCTGGCCTCCGCGCATGCGTTTGCTGGAAGGTCTGCCGCTCTGGGGCTACGGCGTCGTGTTCTGCATCGGGGCGGTGATCGTCTGGATCGCCGGCAACCGCCTGTCGAAGGGCGCGGAGGCTGTGGCTGAGCGGACCGGGCTCGGCCAGGCATTCATCGGCGCGCTACTGCTCGGCGGGGCAACGTCGCTGCCGGAGATCGCCGCCACCACGAGCGCGGCCTTCCTCGGAAACGCGCCCATCGCGGTGAACAACATCTTCGGCGGCATCTCGATGCAGGTGGCCGTGCTGGTCATCGCCGACGCCGCGTTCGGGCGCCGTGCCCTGTCGGCGAGCGCGAGGGAGTCGAGCGTGCTCCTCGAAGGCGTGATGCTGGTGCTGGTCCTGACCGTCGCGGCAGCCGCGATCTCCGTCGGCGACGTTCCGTTCGCCGGCGGAGGAGTCTGGAGCGTCGCGGTGTTGGCGCTGGTCGTACTGTCGTTGTATCTCGTCAAGCGCTATGAGCCGAATCCGGAATGGGAGGCTGTCCACAGGGATGCGCCGGCGGACGAGGAAAGACAACAGCGCGGCCGGGAGCAGCGCGAGCGCATGCGCTCGCTGTCGAATGGGCAATTGATCCTTCAGATGGTGCTTGCGTCGGCGGCGGTGCTGGCCGCCGGGTTCACCGTAGCCAAAGCGGGAGAGCAGATCGCGGAGCAGACCGGGATCGGCGGGAGCTTCGTCGGCGCTGCGCTGATGCCGCTCGCGACGTCGCTCCCGGAACTGAGCACGACGCTCGCGGCCGTGCGCATCGGCGCGCCGATCATGGCCATCTCGAACATCTTCGGAACCAATCTCTTCGATGCCGGTCTGCTCCCCATCATCGACTTCACCTACAGCGGCGGCCCCGTGCTGAACGAGGTCGGCCGATTTGCGCAAGTGGGAGCGCTGCTCGGCATCGCCTGCACGACCATCTATCTCGCCGGGATTCTCGAGCACCGCGACCGTACGTTCCTGCGACTCGGACTCGACTCGATTCTGGTCGTGCTCGTGTATGTGGGAGGAGTGATGCTGCTGTATACCATCCGGTGAGCGGCGTACCAATACGGAATGCGCGCATCCGGACATTCGAAAGGAGAACCGTCATGAAATCCCCGGTCTACCACTTCTTCGGCATCCAGCGAATGGCGCGCGCGAACGGGCGCTCCAGGAGACGCGTCCCAATCCACATCGTCGTGACTCTCTGCGCCGTTCTCGCCGTGGCTACCGCGTGTACCCGCGAGCGGTCGGCGGATACGGCAACGGATGGGACGGCTGCGGCGCAGACCGAGACCACCGCCTCCGCGCCGACGATCACCTCTCCCGCGGGGCCGACCCCGGCGGACGACCAGCCGCCCGAGGTTGCGACCGCCGATGCCCTCTATCTCATGCAGGCCCTGCAGCACGGCATGGGACAGATCGAGCTCGCGCAGGCGGTGTCGAGCCGCAGCGAGTCCCCGGTCGTCGATGACGTTGCACGACGCATCATCGAGACACACAACGGGATCAACACTCAGCTCGCCACGATTGCGGCCCAGGCGTCGGTCACGCTGGCGAACGACGCCGCCCTCGAACTGCAGCAGACGAAAGCGCGACTCGAGCCGCTGACGGGCCGAAACCTCGACGCCGCGTATCTCGCCGCGCTCCTGCAGACGTATCCCGAGCTCGTGCGCCTCCACGGATCTGCCGCCACGACCGCGACCGACATGGACGTCAAGACGGCGGCCGTCCGCGCGCGATCCCTGCTGGAGGGGAACCTGACCGAGGCGCGGAGGGCGTATGCGCAGGTCACCGGAAACGAGCCTCCGCCGCAACCCGAGAGCGGCTCTCCGCCGCCCGCGTCGGCGACGCCGCCGGAGTGATGGCGATTGCCGGCCGGCCAATGAGCCGTCGGGTCGCGTGCGCTGATCGGCGACACCGGCAGCCTGCCCATCATCGGCTCCCGGGCTCCCTCAGCGACTCGTAATACGCGGCGACGTCGCGCATCTGCGCGGGCGTGAGCTTCGGTGCGACTTCGCGCATGAGATGCGCGTAGGGCGAGCCACCGCGATGCGCCTCTGCAAACAGCTCCAGCTGCAGCACGATGTACGTCGCGGACTGGCCGGCGAGCATCGGGTACTCGTGGCGCGGATGCGGCTCCTTCGGTCCGTGACAGTCCACGCACGGCGGCACGCGTTGCGCGGGAAGGCCCCGATGGGCGATGTCGCGTCCGCGCGTGATCCCTCCCTCTTGCGCATCGTGCGCGCCGACGGCGGGCGGCAGACTTGCGTAGTACCGGGCCAGCTCCCGCATCTCCGCATCCGACAGACCGGCGGCGACGGGCTCCATGATGCCGCTGTGCCGATGTCCCGCCTCGTACGCCCTCAGCGCGCTGTAGAGATACGCCTCGTGCTGTCCGGCGAGCTTCGGGAACGCGCCTGTGCCGCGTCCGCGTCCGTCCACACCGTGGCATCGCGCACAGCGCTCGCCTACGGCGCGCGGCAGATTCTCGGGGCCGGTGAGCATCTCGATCGGCGCCGCCGCTTCGGAGGCGCGGTTCTCGCCATGCGCGAGCCGCTGGTAGGCGGCGCTGTCGAGGCTCGGAAGTCGCCGGAGAAACGCGACCATCGCCCAGACCTCATCATCGCGTTTCTGCGTCGGCCATCCCGGCATGCCCGTGAACTTGACGCCGTGCTTGACGATCGAGAAGAGCTCGGCCGGCGTCCACTTCGCGACGACGTCGGGAAGATACGGCGGCACCGGCGTCATGGCCGCGGCGACGCGCGGTGCCCGCAGATCGGGCGCGCCGTGGCACGGGCGGCAGGTCGTCTCGTACTGCGTCGCGCCGCGCAGCACGAGCGCCGGCTCGTCCAGCGGCGGCACATCGACGCCGAGACTCTGCGTGGAGAACGAGCGCTCCATCGAGAATTCGAGAAACCATTGGGTGATCGGCCAGTGTCCCGAGCTCGCCTTGATCGGAATCAGACCGCCGACGACGACCACGAGACCGATGATGCCCAGGACGCCGGAGACGACGCCGAATTCGAGCAGCCGATCCATCCACCGCCGCTTTCGCACTTCGCGGGGCGGCGGCGGCGGCGGGAGGCGCGACAGGATCGCGAGGATCGAGCCCCAGATCACGGAGTCGAGAAACCGGCGGATCACGCCCGTCCTCCCACGACGCCCCGCTCCTGGAGCAATCGCATGGTGAGCCATAGACCGCCCGCGAGATACGACGCCCCGCCGATGAGCAGCATGATCGCGCCACCCAGGTGCTGATCGGCCAGAGCGGCCGTTCCGTGGTGCGCGTACAGTGGCCGCGGCGTCAGCGCCAGCAGCGCACCGAGAAGCGTCATGTGCATCGATGTGAGGAGCAGCGCCACGATGCCTGGGCCGCGATTCCGGAACGACGAGAGCCACACCAGCACGCCCGCGCCGAGAAACGACGCCTGCTCGAGGGCCATGATCCCCGCCTCGTGTCGCGCCGCCTGATGCAATGCCGGCGCATGCCACGCCCAGACGATGACGAGCTCGAGGACCGATGCGGGGATGGGCGCGAGGAGCATGTTGGTTGGCGGTTGGCGGTTGGCGGTTGGCAGGAGATCGACGACCGCGGGCGGGGGGCCCGCCAACCGCCAACCGCCAACTGCCAACCCGGCAGCAATCAGCGGCGCGGCCACCGCGACCACTCCCATGTGCATCGTCATGTGCGCGGCGAAAGAGCCTGCCGCGAGCGACGGTAACGGTCCGAGCCAGAGCGCGGCGAGGAGCAGCACTCCCGCGGCGAGCGCAATCCGGCGCATCATCGGCAGGTCCTCACGAACAGGATCACCAGCGCGGCGTAGATCGTCGCGACCATGCTCAACGCGGCGAGGAGTGCCGTGGCGAAGCCGAGAAAGCGATGACGGTCGGCCGGCGTGTCGTCGTCGTGCGGGAGCGTCGCGGCACCGAGCCTGTGGCGGCGGTATCCGTCCCATCCGTTCCAGACGATCCCCACCAAAGCGACGGCGGTGTAGACGGCGATCGCCCAGTGCACGCTGATGAGCGACGCGTCGCGGTCCGCTTTCGCGCAGTACACCGCGCCCGTCACGTACGAGAGCATGAAGTGCGCGGCCCAGATCGTCGGCGACACGATCAGGCGCCACAGACTCTCTTTCTTTTCGGCGAGCGCTTCCATCGCGTCATCCATCACTTCACAAGAGGAAATCCCGCGATCACCAGCACCGTGATCGCCGCCGTGACGGCGGCGAAGTGCCAGTACAACGCGACGTTGTGAATCTCGATGTCGTAGCGCGCGGTCATCCTGCCGGCGATGCGTCGCGCGATGCAGTAAAGATGCATGATCACGCCGACGAGCGCGTGACCGGCGGTCCAGATCGCCAGCAGCCAGACCGTGGCCGGGTAGACGTGGCTCTTCGGATCGAGGCCGGTCGTCCACGGCCCCGCGACGATGGCGGCTCCGCCGGCGACGGCCAGCGCGATGGCGCCGAACATCGCAGCGTAGAACAGCGTCGCGCGGTCGGCGCGGTTCCACCGCCGCGCGAGCAGCGTCAGTGCCCACGAGCCGAGGAGCGTGACTCCCGCCACCGCCGGCCAGAACACCCCCGGACCGGCCGCGTTCTCCGGCGGGAAGTCCTCGTGAATCGTCCAGTAGAAAAAGTACGCGAAGACGATGCAGACGAACGCCGTCAGCACCGCGAGCATGGTGATGAACATCGCCCACCAGCTCACCGAGGCCGGCCCGGAAGCGTATAGCGGCAACGTCAATCCGAGGCCGACGTCCTTGGTCTCCTTCTCGGGGATCTTGGCCGTGCCGGTCCAGAGCCAGTACCAGATCACGCAGATCGCGACCACCATGCTGGCGAGCGCCGCGGTCCAGAGGTGGAACGTCCCGATGACGAAGAAGCCGCCCAGCGCAATCGCCGCGACGAGCGGCTTCCAGCTCGGCCCCGGCAGCCTGAGGCACTGCACCGGCTTTCCGTCGATCGGCGTCGTGACCAGGGTCTCGCGCTTCATCTCCTCCGCGTCCGACAGATAGAACCGTCCCTCGTCCACGTCGCGCTCGAAGTTCGGCTGGTCCCAGAGCGGATAGCGGCTGTCGATCTCCGTGATGGAACGAATGCCCCAGTTCTCCGGCGGCATCGTCGGGATCCATTCGAGCGTCCCCGCGTTCCATGGATTCCGCTCCGACAGCGGCTGCTTCTTCTTCGGCCGGATCACGTCCCAGGTGATGATGGCGATGCCCAGGCCGAGGATGAACGCGCCGATGGTCGAGGAAAGATTCAGCGCATTCCAGCCGAGATCCGGCGGGTACGTGAACACGCGCCGTGGCATTCCCCGCAGCCCGGTGAAGTGCATCGGCAGGAAGGCGAGGTTGAAGCCGATGAACATCAGCCAGAACGCGATCGTACCGAGGCGGTCGGAGAGCTTCTTTCCGTTGATCAGCGGGAACCAGTAGTACAGCCCCGCCACGATCGGAAAGACCGCCCCGCCGATGAGCACGTAGTGCAGATGCGCGACGACGAAGAAGGTGTCGTGGGCCTGAAAGTCGAAAGACGCCAGCGCGACCATCACGCCGGTCAGTCCGCCCAGGACGAAGATGGCGATGCCGCCGAGGGTGTAGAGCATCGGCACCGACTTCACCAGTCGTCCCGCGGCGATCGTGGCAATGAAGCAGAAAATCTGGACGCCCGTCGGGATCGCCACCGCCTCCGACGCGGCCGAGAACAAGCCCAGACTGATCCCCGGCAGGCCTGTCGTGAACATGTGGTGGACCCACAATCCGAAGCTGAGGAAGCCGGTGCCGACGGCGGCCAGCACGATCCAGCTGTAGCCCACGATCGCGCGCCGCGCGAACGTAGGAACGACCATGGCCACGATCGCGATCGACGGCAGGAAGATGATGTAGACCTCGGGGTGTCCGAACAGCCAGAAGAGGTGCTGCCACAGCAGCGGATCGCCACCTCCCTCCGGCCGGAAGAACGGCCAGTCGAAGGCGCGCTCGACCTCGAGGAGCATGCTCCCGGCGATCAGCGGCGGGAACGCGAAGAGCACCATCGCCGCGGCGACCAGGACATACCAGCAGTAGAGCGGGATGAGGTTGATGCGCATCCCGGGCGGGCGGCACTTCAGAGCGCCGACGATCAGCTCCACCGCCGCGGCGATGGCCGCGACGTCGATGAACGAGAAGCCGAGCAGCCACATGTCGGCGCCGATCCCCTCCTGGTATTTCGACGTCAGCGGCGGGTACATGAACCAGCCGCCGCGCGGCGCGGCGTCGAAGAGCAGCGAGCCGGAGAGGAAGATCCCGCCCAGGAGGAAGCACCAGTAGCCGAACGCCGAGAGGAGCGGGAACGGTAGATCCCGCGCGCCGAGCATCTGCGGCAGGAAGATCACCGCGATCGACTCGAAGATCGGAATGGCGAAGAGGAACATCATCACCGATCCGTGTACGGTGAAGATCTGGTTGTACGTCTCGGCCGAAACGAAGTCGTTGTTCGGTCTGGCGAGCTGGATGCGCATGAGCAGCGCGAGCACGCCGCCGTAGAGGAAGAAGCCGAAGGCCGTGGCCGTGTACCAGATGCCGACGGTGGTGTTGTTGACGTCCGACCAGTAGCGCCATCCGCTCGGCGACGCCCACACCTTGCGCAACCGCTCCTCCTGCGCCCGGCGCAGCTCCAGCGGCGGCTGGCGCTCGAGCGGTTCCGGATCGAGGTTGGTGGTCGTCATTGCAGTGACTCCAGGTATGCGGCGAGCGCGTGCAGCTCGCCCCGGCCGAGCATGCGAAACTCCGGCATGTGGGCGCCCGGCTTGACACCCTCGGCGCGCTCGATCCAGCGGACGAACGCTCCCGGCTCGTTGGGGAGAATGCCGGCACCGAGCGTGAGGCGGCTACCGACGTGGGTCAGGTCGGGGCCGATCACGCCCCGCGCGCTCGTGCCGGCGACGCTGTGACACGCCGGGCAGCCACTGGCGAAAAAGCGGTCCCGCCCATCGCGCGCTTGGGCGGAGGATGGTGCGCGTGCGGCGCTCCGCTGCCCCTCGAGCCAGTGCGCGAATTCCTCCCTCTCCATCACCACGACCGGAAAGGCCATCAGCGCGTGCGACGTGCCGCAGTATTCGGCGCACACGCCGCGGAACGTGCCGATGCGCGTCGGCTCGAGCACGAGGCGCGTGCGGCGCCCGGGAATCATGTCCATCTTCCCGCCGAGAGCGGGGATCCAGAACGAGTGGATGACGTCCCGACTGTCGAGGAGGAGCTCGACCGTCTCGCCAACGGGCAGGCGGATCTCGTTCGCGAGCTCGACGGCCTCGCCGCCCGCCGGGTCGTAGCGCACGCGCCACCACCACTGCTCGCCCGTGACGGCGATCTGCATCGTTCCCGGCGGGACCGCCGCGAGCAGGGGTGGCATCAGTCGCAGACCGTAGATCAGCAGCACGGTCAGCACGATCGTCGGGATGATCGCGCCGCAGCCGATGATCAGCAGCGCGGAACGCTTTCCGCCGGCATCGGGATGGACGCGCACGGCATGGAATGCGAGGGCCATCACCGCGCTCCAGACGATCACCGCGCCCGCGGCCATCCACCAGAAGAGGTCCGCCAACACCTCCGCTCCGCGCCCGGCCGGATCGAGCGCCGACTGCGCACCCGAGCAGCCGCCCAGACACAGCAGGCCGGCCGCGGCCAGCCTGAACCGGATGGAGTGCATGGATGGTGCGCCATTCAAGTTTGCTGCCGCGCGCCCGCGGGTGGACGTGGCGGCCCTCAACGGGAACATCGGCGGGCGCCGCCACGGAGCAATGTTCATCGTTCCTTCATGGTCGACTCAATCGATGGAGAGCAATGAATCGCACGCATCTTGCACTTCCGGTCGTTTTCCTCAGAATGGCCGGCGGAGCCACGTGTCCGGTGACTGGGACTTGCCAATCAGCGCAGCCGGCGCTGCCGGCTCGGGATGACAGCGGGGATGACAGTGTGAGAAATGAGGCCTATCACCATCGGCGCTCGCAGAACACCGCCGGCCGTCTCGGAGCCGTGGCGTCCTGATGCCGTCGCGAATCGAAGACTACGCGCTGATCGGCGATCTGCAGACCTGTGCGCTCGTGGCGCGGGACGGGTCGATCGACTGGATGTGCGTCCCGCGATTCGACTCCCCGGCCTGCTTCGCCGCCCTCCTCGGCGAGCCGAAGCACGGCCGATGGCTGCTGGAGCCGCGGTCGTCTGTACGCTCGGTCCGGCGCGCGTACCGCGGCGACTCGCTCGTGCTCGAGACGGAGATCGAATGCGACGAAGGACGCGTACGCATCATCGACTTCATGCCCATTCGAACCAGAGTCGTCGATCTGGTCCGCATCGTCGAAGGCATCGAAGGATCCGTACCGATGCGCATGGAGCTCGAGATCCGTTTCGACTACGGCTCCATCGTTCCCTGGGTGCGCTCGATCGGCAACGGCATTCGGGCCATCGCCGGCCCGGACACCATCTATTGCCGCGGAGACGTGCCGATGCGCGGCGAAGGCCTGGCCACCGTCGCGGAATTCGAAGTCGCGGCCGGGCAACGCGCCAACTTCGATCTCACCTGGACCAGCACGTACGGGCCGGAGCCTGACCACGAGGAGGCACAGTCGCGGCTCGAGGATACCGAGGAGTTCTGGCGCGAGTGGTCGTCTCGCTGCACGTATGACGGGCCGTGGCGCGATGCGGTCATGCGCTCGCTGATCACGCTCAAGGCACTGACGTACGAGCCGACCGGCGGACTGGTGGCGGCCGCGACCACGTCGTTGCCGGAGCACATCGGCGGAGTCCGGAACTGGGATTACCGGCACTGCTGGCTCCGCGACGCGACGTTCTCTCTGTACGCGCTCACCGTGGGCGGCTACACGGACGAGGCCCGGGCCTGGCGCGAATGGCTCGTGCACGCGGCGGCCGGCCGCCCCGAGGAGCTCCAGATCATGTACGGCATCACCGGCGAGCGCCGCCTCACCGAGCTGGAGCTGGACTGGCTGCCCGGCTACGAGGGATCGCGTCCGGTCCGCGACGGCAATGGTGCCTATCGCCAGTATCAGCTCGACGTGTATGGGGAGCTGATGGACGCCCTGCACCTGACGCGGCGACTCGATCTTCCGCCGAATGAAGATGCCTGGCGCGTCCAGTGCGCGATCATGAAGTTCCTCGAGCGCGGGTGGAAGGAGCCCGACGAGGGGATCTGGGAGGTGCGCGGCCCGAGGCGTCACTTCACGCACTCGAAAGTGATGGCCTGGGTGGCGTTCGATCGTTCCGTCGCGTCCGTGGAGCAGTTCGGGATGCAGGGCCCGGTCGAACGGTGGCGGAGGATTCGCGATGAAATCCGCGCCGACGTTCTGGCGCACGGATTCAACCGCGAGTGCAACGCCTTCGTGCAGTTCTACGGCTCCTCCTCGGCCGACGCCAGTCTGCTGATGCTCCCCTCCCTCGGCTTCCTTCCTGCCGACGATGCGCGAATGACAGGCACAGTCGCGCTGATCCGCGCGCAGCTCGAACGCGACGGGTTCCTGCTCCGCTATCGGACGGATACTGACCTCGACGGGCTGCCTCCTGGTGAAGGGAGCTTTCTCCTCTGCACGTTCTGGCTCGCCGACGTGCTCGCGCTGCAGGGGAAGCACGACGAGGCCGAGGCGCTCTTCGAGCGCCTGCTCTCGCTCCGCAACGACGTCGGCCTGCTCGCCGAGCAGTACGACCCCGTCGCGCAGCGGCAGCTCGGCAATTTCCCGCAGGCCTTCTCGCACGTGGGGCTGATCAACACCGCACGGAACCTCCACCGCCACGGCGGCCCCGCCGAGGACCGGCAGGGGAACCGATGAGCGCATGGGACACGTGAACCGTCGGCGGGCTCGAAGGGCGGCTGGCACCCCGCCGCGGGATCACTGAACCACGAGAGGCCGCGTCATTCCGCGATCCTCGTGGTCGGCGACGGGGCAATACACCTTGTACGTCCCCGCACGAAGATCGACGACGAGCTTCGCCGACTGGCCCGGCTGCAGCGGCCGGTCGAGCTGTTTCTCGATTCCTTCGCCTTCGACACAGTACCGTCCCCGGTGGCACCCGCCGGTTCGCACCGACGTCGCGCCCGCCGCGTTTGACAATTCGAAATCCTTCGGCGACCATGGCCGTCCCTCACGATCATTGCTGTGGTGTAGCTCAGCCGGTAGAGCGGCGGATTGTTAATCCGTTGGTCGGAGGTTCGAATCCTCCCGCCACAGCCAATTCTCCGATCCGAAGCCACGCCACACTCGATCGACTCTCGCGTTGCGACGCATCGCGGGCGAGTGAGCGCTTGCCGCCGAACTGTCGCCCCTGAGGCGCGGCCGGAACCGGGCCTCAGGGGACGACTGCGCCAGCCAGCTTAGAAGCGGACACCTACTGCGAAACGGTAGGTCAGCGGGAGCTGGTACGCCTGGAAGTTGTTCGGCTTTCCGAAGTTCGAGTCGACGCGATAGTGGACTCCCTCGACCGGTGTGTCGGTGAACGGATTGAATGCGAGGCAGCGCGCGCCGGGGGTCGGGCCGTTGGAGGTCTGCTGGCAGGCTGCGTTGGACTGCGTCAGCACCGTGCGGGTCACGAAGTTCACGTCCTCCACGGCCTGGTTGTTGAACACGTTGAGCAGGTCGCCCTGCGCGAAGAGCTGCACCCGCCACAGCGGAATGGTGTAGTTGAGCGACAGGTCGGTCTGATGCACCGCGTCGGTCCGGAACTGGCCGCGATCGCTGAAGTAGTAGTTCGGCGCGCCGAGGAGAGAGCGCGCGTACGGGTGCGCCGGCGCTCCCGGGAACGGCATGGTGATGGTGCCGATCGCTGAGTAGGCCACGCCCGAGTGGTAGCTGTGCAGGAGCGACGGCGACAGAGAGCCGATCCGCCCGAAGTCGACGTTGTACGCGGCCCAGGCCTTCGCCTTGTGGCGCATGTCGAACTGGTTGATGTAGCCGTTCGGCAGCCGCTGCGCATAGCCGGCCAGCTCGGGGTAGAACGCGGCCAATGGCGAGTTGAGGACCGGGCCGCTCCCGGCGGTCTCCCCCTCGTCGTTGCCCTTCAGCTCGGACCACGTGTACGAGAAGCCGGAAGTGAGACGGCCGGGACGCCACTGGGCCTGGAGCTGGAGTCCACGATACTCGCGCTCGATGTCGTTGGTGTTGTGGACGATGGCCTGATCGTGGCGAACGCCGAACTGGTCGTTGCGCGATCCGGTGTTCTGCGTGATCCGGCGGGCATAGAAGTCGTTCCAGTTGCGATAGATCGCATCGACTTTCGCGAAGGCGCGCGGGCTGAGCTGCACGCCGTAGCCGAGGACGAGCTCATCGACCGAGGGCGACCGGAGAGTGCCGTCGTAGACGTAGTCGAGACCGGGGATGGCGATCGTGCCGTTCGGATGGAGCAGCCCGGCGACGTTGCTCGTCCCGCCGTTCTCGTCGAACCAGGCGAAGAGTGCGGCCAGGGCCTGCTCGGCGGTCATCGTGGCCGGTCCGGTGAGCGGGTTGATGACCGGTCCGCGATACTGCATGTCGATCGTCGCCGCGACGCCGGCGCTGCTGGCGTTGCTCGCCGCGCCTTCGACGACACGCGACACGTACTTGTTGTACGAGGCGCTAACGCGATGGCGGCCGTTGCCCGCGAAGTCGTACATGGCCGTCAGGCGGGGGCTGAGCGCCTGATCGTCCGAGGTGGTGTTGCCGACTCCGTCGACGGAGTCGTTCTTGTCATAGCGCACACCGAGGTTGAACGACCAGTGCGAGTTGAGATCCCACGTGTCGTTGACGAAGAACGAGCGGGTCCGGAGATCGCTGTCGTTGGCGCCCTCGAAGATCGGGGTCCAGCGGATGCGGCTGGCCGAGCTGGAGTCGATGGTCGGGTAGACCTGGTTGTCGATCACCCGCACCGCCGGAACGTGAATGCGGAAGTTGCTTCCGGACTGGAAGTTGTTCGCGTAGCGCTGCTCGCTGAACTGCTCCGCGCCGGCCACGATGTTGTGATCGCCCAGCCCGTTCGTGGAGAGGAAGTAGGAGCTCTTGAGCAGAAGGCTGTCGTTCCTGCGGCTCTCCGTGTCGCACACGCCGCAGAAGGTCGGCGACGCGAAGCGCGCGTTCGGGGTGACGCCGACGTTGATCATCAGCGTGCCTCGGAGCAGGTCGGTGAACTGCGACCCGCTGTTCTCGAACTGCAGCTCGCGCCGCGCGTACTGCCCCTCGATCAGCAGGTTCGTCCGAAGGATGCCGCTGTAATGCAGCGACAGCAGGTGCTCCGGCGTGTCCTGTTTGCTGAGGCTCGCCAGGTCGTAGATGTTCGTCGTGAACTGGTTGTTGGTGAGGTAGCGCTTCTTGTCGAGATAGGAGCCGACCACGTTGTGATTCGGCGCGATCTGCCCGGTGAGCTTGACCTCCCAGCGGGTCTCCTCGTCGCCGCGGACGTACGCGAGAGGCGTGGAGTCGATGCTGCAGTTCGCCGACAGCGGCGTGGCGCACGGGTTGTGGGTGATGGTGGAGAAGCTCGTGGCTCGGTCCCGATAGCGTCCCGCCGAGAAGAACCAGAGGCGGTCCCGGACCACATAGCCGCCGAGGGTGGCCTCGTAGGTCTCGTTGAGGGTATCCACCGGATCGGCCTGCGTCGGGAAGTCGGTCTTGCGCGTCCAGGACGGATTGTCGAGCGAGTCGCGCAGCGAGCCGGAGAGCTCGTTCCCGCCGGACTTCGTGATCGAGTTCACCACGCCGCCCGTGAAGCGGCCGAACTCCGCCGAGATGGCGCCGGTGAGCACGGTCGTCTCCTGCACCGCATCTTCGATGTAGAGCGGCTGGGCCTGACTGCGGATGCTCTCCATGATCGCCACGCCGTTGACCATGATCAGGTTGTCGTAGCCGGGGCTGCCGGAGATGACCAGCTGGTTCGCCGAGAGCGTGTTCAGCGAGTTGTTGCCCGCGGTCGTGTCGCCTTGCACGCCCGGAGCGAGGGCGGCCACCGCGAGCGGATTGCGGTTGATCGGCAGCGCGTCGACCTCGTCGTACGAGAAGTTCGACGCCACCTGCGAGGTCTCCATCACGCTCGGCGCGCTCGCCGTGACGGTGATGGCCTCGGCCACCGCGGAGACGGTCATCTCCGCGTCCGCTCGCGCGACCGTGGCCAGCGATACGTTGACGCTGCGCGTCACGCGCTGCATCCCCTCCAGGTGGAACGTAACCGTGTATGCGCCCGGAGGCAGCGCGGCGAAGCTGTAGCCGCCGCCGTGGCCCGACACCGTGTCGCGCGTGCCCTGCAGGTTCGGCGACGACACCGAGACCGTTACCCCGGGAATCCCGGCGCCGTCCAGCGTGACCGTGCCTGTCAGCGACGCGGTGGTCTGCGCGAGCAGCGCGTGAGCCGCGACCAGAGTCACGGCGGTGAGCAAGAGCATCCGTAGCAGTTTGTTCGTCATTCCATCCTCCTCGATCATTCGAGCCTCAGCAGTGGTGCAAGGCCGTGCACGAGGAGCGGAGGAGGAGTAAACGGAGCGCCTTCCGGCGGTTAAACAGGTTCGTCACACGACGGACTTCGCCGATCCGTACGTCCCGCACCGGATGGTTGAAGACCGCTCATCGCCGATCTGTCAACTTGTTGACCGAACGGTGAACGGCGATGCGTAGAGTGTCGAGCACCCTCCGCCTTTCCGCTACAGAGGATCCATGTGTTTGAAGTGAATCACGTCGAAGCGGAACAGCACTGTGGGGTATTCGGCAAAGGCCCGGCGGCGAACACGCCAGTCGTCGTAGGAGGCGATCGCAAAGTGCAGTGAAGCGAGTCCGAAGAAGATGGACGGGCTGAAGAGGTCCCGGCCCGTGATCAAAACCGCCACCATCAAGGCGAATCCGATCACCAGCACACCAATTCCAGTTGCGATCCGGTTGCTGATCTGGGCGCGGGCGGCGAGCTTCTGAAGGTCCGTGCACTCCGGCATGTGCCACATCACCATGAACCGGCTCAGCAGCGAGATCGCGATCGGGATGAAGACTGCCGAGCCCAACTCCCAGGCCGCCTTGACCCCTTCGAGGGCATGCGGCGAAAACACCAGCAAGCCGGCGCCGATCAACGGGACGAGCCAGAGCGGCGGGCGCTTATCCAAGCGTGTCGCGATGTCGACGAGCGTACCCTGCAGCATGAGGAACGCGCCCTCGAAAATCACCACGAAGTGGAGCTGCTCGATCACGGCGACGAACCGCGGCCCGGCAATCCAGGGCATGTACTCCGACGCCGCAGCGAGCGCCAAGAGGACGGCCATCAGGATGTCCGAAGTGCGCACCACGAACGTGCCGCCGGCCTCGAACAGCATCCGGCTCCGCAGCAGGGCGCCGCCGTCGAAAGTTCTTCTCCCTGCCGCGTTTGCGGCATCCGGCCCGGTCTCATCCATGGAGCTGAGATTCTAGCCTTGGAACGAGGCGACGATTCGATCCGCGAGCTCGGCGAGCGCCCGGCTCATCCTCTCACCAGTCCTCCCGGCACTTCATGCAGAGACGCCATTCTTCTGAGGCCGCTGCCGTATCCCGACGCGGATCGCCTCGTGCTGCTGACGTCGACGCCGGGCCGGTCGTCGTCCCGTGCATGGAAAGCAGGCAACCCGCGCGTTCTCCGTCCGAGCCCCCGCCCGGCTTTTTCGTGCACTCTGTTTCGGGGTGCTACGTTTCGCCTTCCGGATGGACCCATGGGAGACCATCGACGTGGGCGAAGTGCCGGTCGAAGGAAAGAAGATCTGCGCCCGACTCCATTGCATGTGCAGCGATCCAGATATCATTGGTTGGCAGCGGCCGTCCCTTCCGTCGCAGCGCTACGGCGATCCGGGCGAAGCGATCCGCTGTGACGAGCGTGACCGGCAGGAAGGTCACGTACGGGCTGGCGAGAAAGTCATCGAAGCGCCGCGCATTGGCCTCATGACGCGACCCGTTACGGAATCCGAAGAGGAGCTCGCCGGCGACGATGGATGAGATCAGCACCTGCTCGGAACGCCGCACGCGCCGGGCCACTTCATCGTGTCCGCGGAACCAGGGCGGCGTACGCATTCGTGTCGAGCAGCAGCTTCACTTCCAGAGCTCCTCGTCGACTGCCTCGAATGGCTCGATGCTTTCGAGCATGCGCTTCTCATCCGCTGCCGACCACGCGCCGATGAACTGATCGAGCGCGCTGCCGATTGCGTTTTCGGAGGTCGTCTCGTCACCGATACCGGCGCCACGACGCATCAGGAGAAGCGCAGCTTTGTTCAGCGAGACCCCCTCTCGCCGCGAAAGCTCGCGGATCCGGCGGGCCAGGTCCTTGTCGAAAGCCGCGAAGGGAGAGTTGATTCATGGGATGCCTCGCAGTGACTCATCGAATGAGTCACGATGATGTTGGCCTCCTCCCCATCGTCGTCAATCCAGGTGTGCACGCGGACCTGCCAGTCTGTCGACCGCGTGAGCGGTGGTTGCTCCTGACGTGAGCGGCAGTCCCCCTGCGACGAGGCGGCACCGCTCACTCGACTCGCGTCCACCGTCCGTCAGGATGCGCCTGCCATCGGACGCCATCCTCGTCGAGCCATTTTCCGAGGGGAGCTCCCTCCGGTGTCTCGGAACCGAACCGGAGCACGTGCCCGTCGACGTCGAAAACGTGCAGCTCGCGAGAACCCCACGGCAAGTTCTCCGGCGGATGACGAATCCGGGCACCGCGGTCGCGCAATTCCTCGAAGAGCCTGTCGGCGTCGCTCACCGCGAACCACATCCAGGTGCCGGGATGTCCCTGACTCCCTTCACACAGCATCAGACTTGCTTTGCCGCGACTCACCGAGCCGAAGCCGCCGGAGCCCCAGTCGAGCTTGAAGCCGAGAACCTTCACGTAGTACTCGACACTCGCGTCGTAATCGGCAACGCGCAGAATCGGTGTGACTCCTGCGATGGTGACCCCACTCTCACCTGGCGTTCGTGACTTCGCTTCCCGCATGCAGCGCTCCTCCCGATTTCCCGAATATTGGGAAGCCTACCCTGCCGCGCTGATGAGAAACGAGCCGGCGGTGCGGACGGCTCGACTTCGTACGCAGGTTCACCATGGAGCTCACGGCCGCTTCGGCGATCGAGCCAGAGCTGGCGAGCTTTCCACCGGCTGTCATCAGCAGCACGGAGCGCGCTCTTCGCCAGCGAGCGAGGAGCCGCCGCCGTGCCCTCGAGCTCCGTTCCACTCTGTGCTCTCTGTGGCTCTGTGGTGGTCCCCCCAGCGGATGCACGAAAACTCTCACCACTGAGCCACCGAGGGCACAGAGTGGGGATCTCGCGTAACCTCCGCTCTTCGAACGCTTTTCTGACGCTTCCATTCATTTCTTTGTGACGGCACTCCCTTACAGTGCGAAACGAGGTTCCCTGTCAGTCCCCCCCAAAATAGTCGTCGAGGAGAAGACGTGATTCGTCGCATCGCCGGACTCCTGTTCGCTCTCGGTTCGTTTGCCTTCTCCATCCCGGCGCAACCGCTGGTCAAATCCGCCATTCAGGTGGATCCCGGGAATACGAAACTCACCGGCGCCACGTTCGCCTACCGGCTGACGTACAACTGCAGCAGCACCTCCGGCCCGTGCATCGGCGCCGAGGTGACCGATCTGCTGCCGGCGGAGGTGGAGTACGTTTCCACCGTCCCGGCCAGCCCGACCGGAGACGTCGCGGCGATCAACATCACGCCGAACTTCATGGGCAGCGGCAGGACGCGCGTGCAGTTCGTGATGATCACACCGCTCCCGGCAGGCAACAGCGGCGATCTGCTCGTCAACGTCCGCTTCCCCAACGGCTCGACCCCTGACGGCACGGTGGCCGTCAACACCGCGGACGGGATCAATCTCGAGACCGCGCCCGGGACGCTCCCCACGCCGCCGGTGAACGTCACCGCCGTTGCGACCGCGGAGGTGGTTCTCACCAAGACGTTGACGACGTCGCCGGCGAATCTCGACATGCCGGAGACCTATCGCCTCCGCACTTCGGTGCCGAACAACAACGGCGTGCTGCGGCTCACGGCGTTTGGTCCCGTCGTCGACACGCTGCCGCCCGGAACGGTCTTCAACGGTGCGACACCGGCGGCGGACTGCCAGCCGGGTTGCGTCGGAACGACTCCCGCGACGGTGACCTGGACCTCGCCGTGCAGCGTTCCGAGAAATCCCGGCAGCAACTGCGACATCCTCGTCAACGTCACCTTCCCGTCGGGAACGTTCCCGTCCGGAACGAACGTCACGAACTCCTTCACTGCCGACGGCACGCCCCTCGGCGAGGCGCCGCAGAACTTCGGTGTCGGCCAGATCACTCATTCCGTCACGACCTTCGTGCCCAATCCGAGCGCCGGGTTCTCGAAGAACATGGCCGGCGGCACGCCCAACCCGCCGACGCTGAACCAGACCTTCCGCTATGACATGAACATCACCAACAACGGCAACGTGCCGCTCGACGCCCTGGTCGTGATCGACACGTTGCCCGTCGAGTTGAGCGTGGCGTCCGTCACCACGGGCGCCTACAGCAACCTCAGCGACTTCGCCGTGGGAGAGGGCGTTCGCGTCAGCTACGAGAAGAACACCGCGCTCGGCGTATTCACGCTCTGGGGGAGCTCACCGAACACGACCACCAATACGACGCTCACCGCGCCGCCTCCCGGACTCGGCGCGGGCGAGTCCCTGACCCGCATCCGCTGGGAGTACGGCCAGGCCGCGGTGGGCCTGGCGTCCAGCACGCGCCCGCTGGTCACCGGCCAGATCGTCAATCCCGACAACGCCGGCGGTCCGGTGGCGTTCGGCGACTCGATCCAGAACTGCTCGGCTCTCAGCGCGGTGTATACCGCCGGGCCGACGCCCGTGAACCGCAACGACTGCGAGACGTTCAATCTCAGCGGACCGTTCGTGCAGCTCAATCCGGCCAAGGAGAATCTCTCCGGCGGCGGACCGTTCAATCCCGGGCAGAGCGTGAGCTGGCGCCTGCGCGTGCGCAGCGCGGCGCAGTCGAGCGATCCGGTTCCGCTTGAAAACGTCATCGTCAGCGATCTCCTGCCGGTCGATCTGCTCTTCAGCACCTGGAGCTTCGACGATCAGGGTACGGGACTGCCCGCGCCCCAGAGCTTCGCGCAGATCCCGAACTTCGCGGGCACGGGCCGCACGCTGCTGCAGTGGACCTGGAACGCCGGCAGCGGCAACCTCGGCGTGAACCAGCAGGTTTGGATCAACTTCACGACGACCATTCGCAACGGCGCGCTCTTCGGCACGCTCAGTAACGACATGCTGATCGATTCCGATGCGCCGGGGCTGGCTCTCCGCTGCAGCGGGAGCTCGCAGACCGACCCGCTCGATCTCGACGGCGACGCCGACACGGCGGAGACGCTCTGTCGCGCTACCGGTACGATCACCGTCGCCGGAATCGCGCAGCTCATCTCCGGCAAGACCATCAAGGGCACCTGCGACGGCGGGGCGGTGTCGTCGTCGGCCGGTACACTCATCGGCGGCGGCATCGAGTACCACCTCCGCGTGCAGAACGTCGGTACGGTGCCGATGCAGAATTTCGTGCTCATCGACATCCTGCCGTTCATCGGCGACACCGGCGTGCGCGACACGAGCCCGCGCGGCTCGCAGTGGACGCCGCTTCTCGCCGCGCCGATTCTGCCACCGTCGGGAACGACGCTCTACTACTCGACCTCCGGCAACCCCTGCCGCGGCGAAGTGGGCGGTCCCACGACCGGGTGCGATCCACCGAACTGGACGACCGTCGCTCCCGTTCCGATCACCAGCGTGCGCTCGTTCAAGGTCGAGTTCGGCGATCGGGTCGTGAATCCGTTCGACTTCATCGGGTTCACGTTCGTGATGACGACCCCGGGCAACGTCCCGCCGGGCGACACCGCGTACAACTCGTTCGCCTATCAGGCCGACCGCGCCGACGGCCTCGGCTCGCTCGCCGCCGAGCCGCAGAAAGTCGGCATCGCCATCGGCGCGTGCGATGCGGCCTCTCTCGGCGATTTCGTCTGGGTGGATACGAACGGCGACGGCGATCAGAACGATGGTCCCACGGGACTGAACGGCGTGTTCGTACGGCTCTTCACACCCGGTCCCGACGGAATCCCGGGCACTCTCGACGACGTGCCGCTCGCATCGACGGTCACCTCCAACTCTCCGAGCAGCGCGGCGGGCTGGTACAACTTCCCCGGGCTCGCACCCGGAACGTACTTCGTGCGGATCACACCGCCGCCGGCATACGACATCTCGCCGCGCGATGCGGCCGGCGACACGACCGACTCCGACAGCGATCCGAACGGTGCCTCTCACGCGGTCACGCTCGGCGTGAACGAGAACGATCCGACCGTCGACTTCGGTCTCGTGCCGACCGCATTCGGCGCGGCCGGCGACTACGTCTGGTTCGATCTCGACGGCGACGGCCTGCAGAACGAGCCGGTGACCTCGGGCATCAACGGCGTCACCGTCCATCTCTACCTCGATGACGGCGACGGCATCGCGGAGCCAGGCGGCGACGATCTGCTGGTATCCACCACCGTCACCGCGGACGACGTCTTCAACCGCCCCGGCTACTACCTCTTCGAAGGTCTGGCGCCCGGGCTCCCGTACTTCATCCAGTTCGTCACGCCCGCCTCGGCGACGGCCAGGACGACCAGCAACGCCGGCGGCGACGACACCGTCGACTCCGATCTCGACGCGAATGGCGCGACGCCGGTGTTCTCCGTGGCCGCGCTGGAAATGAATCCGACGTTCGACGCCGGCTTCCTCGCTCCGACCGGCACGCTCTCGCTCGGTGACCAGGTGTGGGCCGACGCCGACAACGACGGCTTGTTCGAGCCGGAGGACGGGGAGCTCGGGATCGACGACGTGCGTCTCGATCTCTACCGCGACGTCAACGCCGACGGCGAGCCGACGCTCGACGAGCACGCCGGCTCGGCGGTCACGGCGACGGTCAGCGGTTTCGCGGGGCGCTATCGCTTCGACGATCTCGCTCCCGGCAACTACATCGTCGTCGTCGCCCCGTCGAGCTTCAACGGCGGCGGCGCGCTCGCGGGCATGTCGACGAGCACGGGCAACGATCCCGCTCCCGATCCCGACGACGACGTGAACGGCGACGACAACGGCACCAACATCGGCGCGCTCATCGCCAGTCTGCCGGTGACTCTGACCGACAACGGCGAGCCGACGCACGAAGACGGCGACAGCGACACGAACCTCACCGTGGACTTCGGATTCATCCCCGCCGGCAGTCCGCCCCAGTACGACTACGGCGACGCCCCGGACGTCGGTGCGGGCACGGCCCCGCAGGACTATCAGACCACCGCGCTCGACAACGGCCCGCGACACGTCCTCGGCGTTCCAAACGCGCCGTACCTCGGCGCGTGCGTCGACGCCGACGGCGGCTTCCTGCAGAACGTCGCCGCGAATGCCGACGACACGACCGGCACTTGCAGCGACGACGAAGACGGCGTCACGCTCACCGGCTCGTTCACTCCGGGCGCCACGGCCACGTTCAACGTCACCGCCGGCGGTCCGACACCGTGCCTGCTCGACGCCTGGGTCGACTGGAATCAGAACGGCGACTTCGGCGACGCCGGCGAACAGATCGCGACGTCGCTCAATGTCCCCAACGGGCCCCCGACGGTCCTCTCTCCTTCCGTTCCCGCGAGCGCGATCCCCGGCAGAACCTACGCCCGCTTCCGCTGCTCGAGCAGCGGCGGCCTCGCGCCCACTGGCGAAGCAGCCGACGGCGAAGTCGAGGACTACGCGATCACGATCATCGGCTCCGATTTCGGCGATGCGCCCGCGAGCTACGGTGCGGCCGAGCATCTCGTCGATCCGCTCACGCCGCTCTACCTGGGCTCCTGCGTCGACACCGAACCGGCCTCGCAGCCGAGCATCGGCGCCCTCGGCGACGACGCGAACGCCGGCGCGAGCCGCGTTGGGACCTGCTTCGACGACGAGGACGGCGTCGTACAGACGTCGCCGCTCGTCACGTGCGAGACGACGAGCTTCACCATCACCCGCAACGCCGCGGCGTTGCTCGACGCGTGGATCGACTTCAACACTGACGGCGACTTCGACGACTCGGGCGAGCAGGTCTTCTTCAGCCAGCCCGTCAACGCGGGCGCGAACGTGCTGAACGTGAACGTGCCGTGTACCGCGCTCGCCGGTGTCACCTACGGCCGCTTCCGTCTCTCGTCGGCGGGAGGGCTCACGCCGACGAGCACCGCGAGCGACGGCGAAGTGGAGGACTACGAGTTCGGCGTCGGCGGTGTCGACTTCGGGGACGCGCCCGATTCGTACGCGACGCTGTTCGCATCCGACGGCGCGCGGCATCTCATCGAGCCCGGCTTCTCCCTCGGCGCCACGGTCGATCAGGAATCCGACGGGCAGCCGAACGCCACGGCCAGCGGCGACGGCGCGGATGAAGACGGCGTCGTTCTTCCGATCGGCAACGCCTGCGAGACGCTCAACTACGTCGTGACGCTGACGAACACCGCCGCGCTCGAGAATCCGCGTCTCGATGCGTGGGTCGACTTCGATGGCGACGGCTCGTTCGACAATCCGCGCGACCGGATCGCCTCGGTCGTCCCGCTGACGGCGGGTGCGAACGCGCTCAGTGCCGCGGTTCCCTGCGACGTCGTCACGCGCGATACGTACGCACGCTTCCGTCTCAGCACCGGCGGCGTGACCGTTCCGAACGGCTTCGGCCTCACCGGCGAGGTCGAGGACTATGCCGTGACGCTGCAGGGTCTCGACTACGGCGATGCGCCCGCGGCGTACCCGACGCTGCTCGCGTCGAACGGCGCGCGACACCGCGTGCTCCCCTGGGGGAATCCCAGCCTCAACGGCGCGCCCGACACCGAAACGGATGGACAGCCGAGCGCGAACGCGGACGGCGACGGCGCGGACGAAGACGGTGTGAATGCGCCGACGCTGGTCGCCGGATTGACCAACTCCTTCGTCATTCTCGGCTCCGAGACGGGCGGCTACGTGAGTTGCTGGATCGACTTCACTGCGGACGGCGACTGGAGCGACCCGGGCGAACAGATCGTCACGGATCTCGCGCTCGCCGCCTACTCGTCCGCGAGCCCTTCGTTCGCCGTCCCAGCGGATGCGGTGCGCGGCTCCGCAGTGCTGCGCTGCCGCATCAGCACGCTCGCGGGTCTGGCGCCCACGGGTCTCGCTCCGGACGGCGAGGTCGAAGATCATCTCATCACGATCCTCGCCTTCGATTTCGGTGACGCACCCGCTCCATATCCGACGCTCGTCGACAACGACGGCCCTCGGCACCGACTCCTTCCGTCGGGCAATCCCACACTCGGCACCACAGTCGATGCCGATGGCAACGGGCAGCCGTCCGCATCGTTCGACGGCGACGACGCCACGCTCACAGACGACGAGGACGGCGTGACGTTCTCCGGGGTTCTCCTGCCGTCGACGAATGGCAGCCTTACACTGACGACGGGTGCCACCGGCGGCACCGTGAGCTGCTGGATCGATTTCGACGCCGACGGCGCCTTCGACCGCTACGGCACCGGGTTCGAGCAGGTCGTAACCGATCTCGCCATCCCTGCGAACGCAACGGTCTCGCCGTCGTTCGCCGTTCCGGCGTGGGCGACGATGGGTACCACCGGCGTGCGCTGCCGCATCGCCACCCTCGGCGGCCTCGAACCCACCGGCGACGCCGCCGACGGTGAGGTCGAGGATCACGCGGTGATCATCGGCAGCGTCGACTTCGGCGATGCGCCCGATACCCACGGCACGACCTTCGCCGCGAACGGCGCGCGCCACGGCGTCGTCACCGGCTTCTCCCTCGGCGCGACCGTCGACGCGGAAGCGGAGGGACAGCCCTCGGTGAATGCTGATGGCGACGGCGCGGACGAAGACGGCGTCGCGCTGCCGGCGTCGCTCACCGCTTGCACGGCGGCGAATCTCTCCGTCACGCTGACCAACACCGCCGCCGTCGCCACACCGCGGCTCGACGCCTGGATCGATTTCGATGCGAACGGCGTCTTCGACGCCGGCGATCGCATCGCGACCGGTCTCACGCTCGCGGCCGGCGCGAACAACATTCCCATCGTCGTCCCTTGCAGCGCGCGCACCGCGGCGTCGTACGCCCGTTTCCGCCTCAGCTCCGCCGGCGTCGCTTCGCCGCTCGGGGCGGCGGATGACGGCGAAGTCGAAGACTACGCAATCGTCATTCACGGCCTCGACTTCGGCGACGCTGCCGACCCGACGTATCCGACGCTGCTCGCGTCGAACGGCGCGCGGCACATCGTGCTCCTCACGAACAATCCGACTCTTGGCATCGCCGTCGACACCGAGGGTGACGGCGCGCCCAGCGCGGGCGCGGACGGCGACGACACCACCGGCATCGACGACGAGGACGGCGTCGCGTTCGGCCCGATCATCCCCGGCGCGACCGGCAGCGTGACGATCACCACGGGTGCCACCGGCGGCCTCGTGAATCTCTGGATCGACTTCGATCGCAATGGAAGCTGGCTCGATGCAGGGGAGCAGGTCGTGGTCGACGCCGCTCTCGGTGCAGGTGTGTCGCAGGAATTCACGTTCCTCGTGCCCGTCGCCGCGGTGCCGGGCGGCGCGCCGTCTCGCGCGCGTATCTCGACGCAGGCCGCCCTCGGCGTGACCGGCCTCGCGAATGACGGCGAGGTCGAAGATCACCTCGCGCCGATTCTCGCGGCCGAGCCTCGCATCGGCGTCGCTCTCGACGCCGAGTCCGTCGTGTCGGGCGGCAATTGTGGTGTGGTGGACGTCACGCTCGCGGTCCGGTTGGAGAACCTCGGCAACGTCACACTCACGAACGTGCAGGCGATGCTCCCGCTCGCGTCGGCGTTCATTGCGCCGGCCACGTACAGCATCACGTCCATCACCAGCACCGATCTCACCGTCGATCCGTCGTACGACGGCGGCGCGCAACCGAATCTCCTCCTCGCCGGCGCGACGCTCGATGCCGGCCAGAGCCCGCTGATTCGGGTGGTCCTCAACCTCAACGCCGGCTGCCGCGAAATCACGTATCAGTTGACTGCGACGGGAACCGGAGAGGCGCCCGATGGCTCCACGGTAACCGACGAGTCGCAGGACGGCGCGAATCCCGATCCCGACGACGACGGCGACTCCGCCGACGACGACCAGCCGACTCCGATCACGATCTCCGCCATCGTCGAGATTCCGACGCTGGATGCCTGGGCCCTCATCGCGGTGCTCCTGCTCCTCGCGGCGGTGGCATTGAAACGAATCTAGCGGGCTAGGAGTGCAGACAGGCCGCTATCGGCTGTCGCAGCAGAAAGGCTGTGAGAAATACGGGCTAGCGTGGGCTAGCGTGGGGGCTAGCGTCCGCTCGTGGCGCTACAGCAGCGCCTCCAGTTCGTCGTCCTCCACGAATGGCGATTGCAGCCGCACCGCGGCGCCGAGATTCTTGAACAGCAGGTCGCCGCGGCCGAGAAGCGTGGAGGCGGTGGGGTCGCCGCCGAGGACGATGCGTGATTCGGCGGGCTTGACGACGCGCAGGCAGACGCGCGCCATGAGATTCGTGTCGATGACGCCGCTGACGATGTTGCGGTCGGGGCGCTGCGTCGCGAACACGAGGTGCACGCCGGCGGCGCGCCCTTTCGCGGAAAGGCGCCCGACCATGCGCTCGATCTCTTTGCGCTGCTTCGGGTCGGAGAGGATCAGGTCCGCGTACTCGTCGCAGAAGCAGACGATGCGCGGGAGCGGTTCATGCTGCGCGTTGTACGTCCCGAGGTCGGGCAGGCCCGCTTCGCTGATGACGCGATAGCGCCGCTCCATCTCCTCGATCAGCTCCTCGAGCACCGGCGCGATCGGCGTGTCGTCGGGATAGAGGACCGGCGCGTACAGCGACTTCGAGCTCTCGAACGCGTGGAACGCGGTGCGCTTCGGATCGATGAGCAGGAGCTCGAGCGTGGCGGGCGTGTTCTGCGCGAGGAGGCTGGCGATCGCGGCGCGGAGCCATTCGCTCTTGCCGCTGCCGGCGGTTCCGGCGACGAGCATGTGCGAGTCCTGCGGTTTGGAGAAATCGGCCCAGTGGAGCGTGCCGTCGATGGCCACGCCGACCGGGAACCGCGACGAGCCGGCGCGTGACGGCTTCGCGAGCTGGTCGCGGAGGTCGCGCCAGTACACCGTCTCGCGATCAGGGCGCTCGACGTCGACGACGATGCGTCCGCGCTCGATCGAGATCTGCGGCGGCTCCTGCGTCTTGAGGCGCACCCAGAGCGTGCTGGCAAGCTGCGGGATGCGGTCCGGACGCACGCCGGGCTCGGTGTCGATGAAGTAGCGGATGAACGTGGGGCCGGTCAGCGGCTCGCCGTCGAGTCGGACGCGGATGCCCCCTTCGCCGAGGGCCGCGACGATCTTCTTTCCGGTGTCGGTGGACGGTCGCCGCGGCCGGGCCGGTGGCTTGTCATCGACGACACCGGCGAGCCTGCCGATGAGGGCCTTCAACTTCGTCTGCGCCTCGTCGAGCTGATCGGAGGCGAAGCGTTGTTCGTGCGGCTCCGGTTTGAACGAAAGCAGAGCAACGTCGTCGGTGCCGAGGAGGAGCCGGTACATCGCGGCCTGACAGGCGTCGGCTTCAGGCGCGGTGCGGCCGGACTTGAGCTCGAGCGCGCAGAGGGCGCCGCTCTGCGGCTGCCGGAGCAGCGCGTCGATGCGGCCGCTGACGGTGACGGACCCGCTCCACGCGTCGTCCGTGAGGGCAACGCTCACCTCGCGTTCCGTGTCCGCGAACACGATTTCCCGCGCCTCGGACACGCTGCGGCCGGCGTCGCGCTGTTCCCACACCAGATCGGCGAGCCAGCCGGTGAGGTTGCGCACCGCATCCCAATACGACGCCACCGCCGCGGCCTCTCCCTGCAGCTCGGCCTGATGCTCTTCGAGCCGCGGCGCGACGTGCCACGCGTACGCATGCGAGGCGAGCTCGCGGCGCCACGATTCGCGCGTGGCGTCGGCGCGCTCGAGCGGGCGCACGAGGTTCACACGCTCATCTGTGCCGGTGAGGCCGGAGTAGGTCTGATGAAACAGCGTGCCGAGGAGCGGCAGCGCGCGCTGGCCGTCGCCGGCGGAGCGCGGACCGCCGGCGGCCCAGTAGACGTTGTTGCGAATGTCGGTGACGCTGAGGATGCGGGTCATGGCTCAGGCTCGCTCGATGGCGCTGCTGCGGAGGAAGAGCAGATCGTGTTCGCCGCCGCTGCCATCGCGAATCACGCCGAAGATGGCGCTCTCGCGAGCCGCGACGTCGCGGAGGTCATCGAGCGACAGTTTTGCGTCCGCTGCCATGGCATCGAGCGGTACGAGCCAGCGGCCGACGAGCAATTCCTGGACGCGCGACGCGACCTCCTGCTGTGATTGCGTGTCGCCGGTGTCGCCGGAGATGCTGCGCACCGCTTCGACGACCGCGGACGGGGTGCTCTTCGCGAGCCACGCTTTGAGCTCCTCCGGTTGCACGGGACGGCCGTCGAGGGTGAGGTCGCCCGCGGCGGCGTCGGCGAGCAGGCGCCGCAGCGCGGCAAGCGCGGCATACGCCTCGGCGGAAAGGCGGACGACGCGCGCGCCGCCGTCGGCGAGCTCGCGCAGGCGCTGGTGTGTGGCTTTCGCGGTGGCTTTGATCGGCAAACGCTGATCGCGCACGACGACCAGCTGGTTGAACTTCTTCTGCGCGTTGAGCTGCACGAGGCGCTTGAGGCGCGTGGAGAGGCTGGTCAGGTTCTCGGCGTTGCAGACCGCTACGGCGGTGGTCTTGCCGTCGCGTTTGAGGAGCACGTCGATGTCGCGGATCTTCGTGGCGTGCTCGCCGCCCGCGGCGCGCACGAGGCCGTCGATGATCACGCCGTCGTCGATGAGCGGCGTGGGGCGCTCGCGTTCTTCGTCGAGCGCGGAGTCCCAGATCGACTCGAGGGTCGTCGGAACGGCGGCGTCCACGCCGGCCGGCGCGGCGGCGTCCGGCGCCTCCACTTCGTCGCGTCGGCGTAACGCCGCCGGGCCAGGCGCCTCGACGTCGGCATTCCGCTCGGTGCGTTGCTGCCACCCATCGAACAGCTCGCGACACGCCATCAGCAGGCGCCGCGCGCTCACGCTCGGGATCGACAGCAACTCGACCTGCGACTTCGTCAGCGGCCACACAGGGTCGGCATTCTTCGCCTTCTCGAACACGCGCACCTGCGCGAGATCGGTATCGCCAATCAGGCGTTGCTGCACGAGTGTCATCGCCTCGGGGGGCGTGACGAGTTGGAGCGCCGAGCGCCGTTCGGCGATGCGGTCGTACAGCGCGCGGCCGACGATCTGTTCGAGCGTGCTGACGAAGTGCACCTGCGCGCACGTGACGATGGCGACGTTCTCGTGCAGCGCGAGAAGCTGCGTCGCCGCGTGGGCATAGGCGAGCAGGCCGGTGCGGTCGTCGGGATCGATCTGCAGCCCTTCGATCTGATCGAACGCAAAGACGACCGTCGAGAGCTCGCTGCCGAGGCGGATCAGCGTCGAGAGCGCGGTCAGCGCGGTCGACTCGTCGTCGAGGCTGAACGCGACGCCGAGCGTCGACAGCGTCTCGTCGGGCAGCGAGCGCCCGAGGAGCCAGTCCCGCGCGGCGGCGCGATGGCGCCCGGCAAGGAACTGAGCCACGACGCGGATCACCGAGCCGTCGAGATTCAGCGGCAGCACGAACACGTCGAGATGCTTCGCCAGGTACTCGGCCAGCGCGTCGCCGGCGGGGTACTCCTCCATCACGCGGCGCCACCACCCGGCGATCTCGCTGATCGGCGCGTTGACGTCGCTCATGAAGAGCCGGGCCACGGCGATCGCGAGCTGCGTGATGCCGTGCGTGTCCGGCGCGCCGCGCGTGATGTCGCCGGCGGTGGCCTGCAGGATGTCGCGGTAGACGCGGTCCGGTGCGGTGATCGGGAGGACGTAGACGAACCACGCGTGCTCGTCCTGCTGGATCCAGCGGCGCACGCGGTTGAGTACATGGGTCTTGCCGGAGCCCGGCTCGCCCGACAGCAGCAGACCGTGCGACTGGCGCGACGTGCGCACGTCGGCGATGGTGCGGAGGACGTGCTGGAACGCGGCGTCGTTGATCGACGGCACATCGGATGCGACGGAGCGCGCGTCCCAGGCTGTGTCGACGCGGTTCAGCACGAAAGGATTGCGAAGCGTACGGCGCAACATCCGGAGGGCGTCGAGCATCGAGGGTCTCCGATCAGCGGAGGCCGACGGCGCTGTAGTAGCCGCCGCGGCCGTCTTCGATCATGGCGTCGCGTTCCGCGGCGCCGAGCAGGGACGGGGTCGGGTGGGACTGCAACTGGATCGTGCCGCGGGCGAGGAGCCCGAGGACGGCGCGATCGAAAGACGGCTTGTCTTGGTACGACGCGGCGACGGCGGTGCGAAGGTGCGGGAGGTAGACGAGTGCGCCGTCAGCCTCGAGGTCGCGGATGGCGGCCAGGATCGGATCGGTCGTCGCCGCCGTGCCGCCGCCGAGGAGCTCGCGCAGCGCGCGCCTTGCAGCGTCTTCGTCGATGCCGAGCTTCTTCGCCGATGCAAGCAGGCGTGCGAGCTCGGGACGAAGGAGATCGGCTGCAGTCGGCGCATGCGCGCCGTAGCGGATGACGCGCTGCTGCTTCGGATAGGCGTGCAACTCGCCGCTTTCAACGAGCTCGCGAATCGCCTCACGCACGCGCGTGGCGGACGTGCGCGTCTGCTTCGCGATCTCCGCGGCGGTGCGGGCATTGTCTTCTGTAATGCGGACGATGCGCTCGTGCAGCGAGCGATCCGGTTGCGCGCTGTAGCGGCGCCCGATCCGGAAGACCCGCTTCTCGTCGGCGAGCGCGGCCACGATGCCCGTCAGCACCTTCGCCGCCGGCCGCAGCGCCTTCGGCATCGCGCGATGGATCTCCGTGACCGTGACCGCCCGACCCTCCGTCGCCAGGACGTCGAGCACGAGCGCCTCCAACTCCGCGGGTGTCATGTCGGGTCTGTGCGTGGCCATGGGAACGAGGGCCGGAAGTGTATTGCGACGGACGGACGCCGGCAATCGGAATGGTGCGGCGCTAGGCCGGCACGGCCGGCAGCGGTGGTTGCTCCGCCTCACGCACGTTCACGGGCGGGCTCGACGTTCACGGCTTCGGGCGGCGCAGCGCGCCTGACATTTCTACCGCGCGGACTCCTAGTGTCGCGTCACACCCAAAAACGTGGGTTGTTTGCGAGCGCCGGTGGGCTGGATGCAAGCCGCCGCGACGCAGGCGATGCTGGGACATCGTTGAGGAGCGGCGGCGCGGCAGACGGCCCGCCGCCGCCGCAAACAACCCACGTTTTTAGGTGTGACGCGACACTAGGCCGTCCTCGCCGGTGTGTCTACGTTCCGCCTTCCGGATGGACCCAGGGGAGACCATCGACGTGGGCGAAGTGCCGGTCGAAGGAAAGAAGATCCGCGCCCGACTCCATTGCATGCGCCGCGATCCAGATATCATTGGTTGGCAGCGGCCGTCCCTTCCGTCGCAGCGCTACGGCGATCCGGGCGAAGCGATCGGCTGTGACGAGGGTGACCGGCAGGAAGGTCACGTACGGGCTGGCGAGAAAGTCCTCGAAGCGCCGCGCATTGGCCTCATAACGCGACCCGTTACGGAATCCGAAGAGAAGCTCGCCGGCGACGATGGATGAGATCAGCACCTGGTCGGAACGCCGCACGCGCCGGGCCACTTCATCGTGTCCGCGGAACAGGGCGGCGTACGCATTCGTGTCGAGCAGCAGCTTCACTTCCAGAGCTCCGGGTCGACTGCCTCGAATGGCTCGATGCTTTCGAGCATGCGTTTCTCGTCCGCCGCCGACCACGCGCCGATGAACTGATCGAGCGCGCTGCCGATTGCGGTTTCGGAGGTCGTCTCGTCACAGATACCGGCTCCACGACGCATCAGGAGAAGCGCAGCTTTGTTCAGCGAGACCCTCTCTCGCCGCGCAAGCTCGCGGATCCTGCGGGCCAGATCCTTGTCGAAGCCGCGAAGGGAGAGTTGATTCACTGGATGCCTCGCAGTGACTCATCGAATGAGTCACGATGATGCTAGGCCTCCTCGGCATCGCCGTCAATTCCCACCATGAGTCTGGACGTTTTTGGCCTACGAGGCGGGGACGGAGGATCTCGATGCGGGCGACGACAACTGAGGGTCGGCCCGAAACCTCGCCACGCCCAGGAGAACCCTGTCGAGGTGTCCGCGAAAATCGAGAAGCGGCACTTCCTGGCTCACGAGCGACGTCACGGAGATCCACAGGCTCTCCCAGCCGACGCGCGTCGTGGCCTGATCCGCAAGCTCCGGCGCCTCCTTGCCGAGGAGCTGCACTCGCCGCCGCAGGGAGTCGCAGGTGACGAGTGCGAGCCGCGTCCGCAGGATGGACTGCACGACGAACTGCACGAGGTCGTCTTCCAGTTGCGTGTCCGGCGGCACCGCCTGCACGGGCATCGACTGGTGGCAGTACGAGACCTTCCTGGCGATCCGCGGCGATCGCGCCGGAGTGCGCGTGACGTATCTAGGGGCAAATTGATCTCGCGGCCGCGGTGGTGGCCGTCTCGGCACGCCGTGGAAGCCGTCGGTCCTCATTTGTTGAAAACTCCCAAAGTCGCATACCGCGCATCTCGCCTCAGCACAATCGCTGGATCACCTTCCCATCACCTCCACCTCGATCCTCTCCAGCATCACTACAAACGACGATCCCGTGTCATCCCCATCAGCGCTGATCCAGAGAGCGATGGTGGTGAGTGGTCGGTCGAAGGAGGCGGAGATCTCGAAGGTGCCGTCGTGGCTCGGTGTGGCAACGATCTCCTCGTGCAGGAGGTCGCTGAGCGGGTGGCGGCGGCGGGTGCCGATCCGGGTCCCGGCGACGCCGAGGTTGAAGAACCGGACCTGCGAGATGCCGGTGCCAGGTGGGGCGAGGTCGTGGAGTTGGCGCACCCACTTGGGTGCGAACAGGCGCGCGACGCCGCGAAGTCGCCGGTCTCCTGACTCGACCAGGCCGACTCGCATGGCGTAGTCGTCGTGGCCGCGCTGTCCCTGCCTGGCCGCGGTCACGTTCAGTCTGCCGTCGATCCGGCCGCGGACATGGAGGCGCCGCACGCGAAGAGGGGCCGGCAGGCGATAGATCACCGGACTCGCCGAGCGCGCGACGCGGATCTGCAGACCGGCGTCGGAGAATTGCATCTCGTGCCGCGGGATGCCGTCGTACGTCAGGAGCTGCCAGCCGTTGCCGCGATCCACCGGGACGACGAAAAGCGTCGCGGCGAGCGCAATGGCGTGAATGGATCCGAGGGTCACGGGAGCAAGGATATCTCCTCACGTGGAGCGCGTGTCCGCCGGCACGGACGACGGCGAGGTCCGCTCGTCGGGCTCACTTCACGGCGTCCCGCGCCTCGCGCTCCATCTCGGGAGTCAGTTGCGCGGAACCGGGCGGCAGCGCTGTCGTGCCGCGTTCTCCGTTGCGGCCGATGTCGTCGATGAGCATCTTCATCTCGGCGATCTCACGGACCTGCGATTCGATGATCTGATCCGCCAGCTCGCGAACCCGAGGGTCGCTGATGCTCGCCTTTCGGGCATTGTTGATCGCGATCGAGTGGTGCGGAATCATCGACGTCATGAAGCGGGTGTCGTCGATCACGGACTGTCTCCGATTCACGGCGAGGAGGATGACACCGAGCACCGCGGCCACGACCACCACCGCGATCTTCACCTTCTTCCCTTTGTACATCGACCACATGAACGCGAGCATCACCACGCTCATGACGCACGCCATGACCAGAGACGCGATCAGTCGATTCACGCTGAACATGACGTGATCGGACGAATACACGAGCTGGTACATCAGGCCGAACATGATGATCGTCGAGGTGGCGATCATGCCCGCGAAGCGTCCCCAGCTCATGCCCATCTGTTCCTTGTGTTGATCCATCGCTACTCCTCGTGTGCCCCGTGGAGGGAGATGCCGGGCGCACGTCCGGGTGTGTCCGGCAGCAAGATCTTCGCCACGCAGCGCATAGCGCGGCGCAACATTTCGTCGACGGCCGCCCTTGCGAAGCGGCGGGATCCTGTGCCGCGGAGCGGCAGCCGGACGGTAGCCGGGGGTGCGAGTGCAGCGAGCAACCCCCGGAAAGGAGTGCCAGGTGGTGTGCCGCGTCAGCGGCACCGGATGTCGGGATCGCGTCGAGCCCCACTCCCGGCTTTCCGAGAATCGCTCCACGCGACATTGGACCTCGACTTGCTGGGGATGGCCCGGCGGAGGTGCCCATGGAGAAAAGAGCACGTGAGGTCGTCGTCGTGACCGGTGCGTCCGCCGGAGTCGGCCGGGCCGTCGTCAGGGAGTTTGCACGGCGCGGCGCGAGAGTCGGTCTGATCGCGCGCGGCCGGGACGGGCTCGACGCGGCAAAGCGAGACGTCGAGGATCTCGGCGGCGAGGCTCTCGTTCTCCCTCTGGACGTGGCGAACGCGGACGCCGTCGAGGCCGCGGCTGGCGAGGTCGAGAAGGCATTCGGTCCGATCGACGTGTGGGTGAACAACGCCATGGTCTCGGTCTTCTCGCCGATCAAGGAACTGCAGCCCGACGAGGTCAGGCGCGTGACCGAGGTGACCTATCTCGGCGTGGTCCACGGAACGTTGGCGGCACTGAGGCGCATGCTGCCCCGCGACCGCGGCACGATCGTGCAGGTCGGCTCCGCCCTCGCGTATCGCGGCATCCCGCTTCAGGCGGCGTATTGCGGCGCCAAACACGCCATTCAAGGGTTCAACGATTCGCTGTACGCCGAGCTGCTGCACGACAGGAGCAACGTGAAGCTCACGATGGTGAACCTGCCCGCGGTCAACACGCCGCAGTTCGACTGGGTGAAGAGCCGCCTGCCCCGCCGGGCCGCGCCGGTCGGGACGATCTTCCAGCCCGAGATCCCGGCGCGAGCGATCGTCTGGGCGGTCGATCATCACCGCCGCGAGGTCAACGTCGCCTGGAACACGACCAAGGCGATCGTCGGCAACGCCTTCTTCCCCGGGTACGGCGACACGTACCTCGCGGATCATGGGTACGAACAGATGACCGGCGAGCCGGAGGATCCGAACCGGCCCCACAACCTCTGGGAGCCGGTGCCCGGAGACCATGGGGCTCACGGCCGCTTCGACGATCGAGCCAGAACGAGCGACTGGTACACGGAGGCGAACCTGCATCGCGGCCAGGCGGGAGCGCTCGCGGGAATCCTGCTCACGGCCGCCGCCGCGGGACTGAAACGCCTCGCCGATCCGGATCATCGAAAAGCGCGGCGACAGAAACAGGAGAGGAAAGCGGAGAAGCTGGGCCGCGAGCTACGCAACACGCAGTCGCGGTTTCTGAGGAACCGGCGGGGTGTGGTTGCCCTGTCGATGATCGCGTCCGCGTCGATAGCGCTCATCGCCCTCTATCAGACGGGTCTCATCCGTCACATCCCGGAGCCGCCGCTTCCGATGATGGATGCAGACGAGGTCGCCGCCTCGGCCGAGGCGTACGCCAGGTTCGACATGCCCGACGCGATCCTGGGGCTGGGCAGTTATGCCGCGACGATGGGACTGGCGGCGATGGGCGGTCCCGAACGCCACCGGACCATGCCCTGGCTTCCGTTTGCGCTCGCGGGCAAGGTGGCCTTCGACGTTGCGAACGCCGCCAGACTCTCCGTCGACCAGTGGACGAAACACAAGGCGTTCTGCTTCTGGTGCCTCATCGCCGCCGGAGCCACGTTCGCGACCGCGCCGCTCGTGCTCGGAGAAATGAAAGCGGCGGCACGCGCGGCGTCAGGAAAGCCGGTTTGAGGAAGGCGCGGCGCGCGCATCCGATGAGCAGTGCCCCCTTCAAACATCACGGGTGCACCTCGGCAGATTCGACGACGCGCCATGTTCTGCGCATTCTCGACGCCGGCGAAGGGGCTCGTGATTGCGCTACACTGGAGTCCGTTGGCGGTTGACGGTTGGCGGGAGCGCCAATCGACCGTTTCTCCCGACAACCGCCAACCGCCAACCGATCCGGAATTCCGCTCATGGGGTTGCTGTTCGGCCGGACGCTCGGGTACGATCTCGCGCCCTAATTCTCAAGGAGTTACTGACCAATGCTGAAGATTCGTTTGCGCCGCGGTGGAGCCACTCATGCCCCCTTCTACCGCATCGTGGTCTCCGACTCGCTCAAGACGCCCTCCGCGGCGACGGTCGAGCAGCTCGGCCACTACGACCCGAAGAAGAACCCGGCTGACGTGAAAATCGACCGCTCGCGCGTCGACTTCTGGGTGAGCAAGGGCGCGCAGCTCTCGCCGACCGTGAAGTCTCTGCTCAAGAAGTACAAGGCCTGAGGTGCCGTGCGCGAGCTGATCGAGTTCCTGGCGAAGTCCCTTGTCGACAATCCCGACGAGGTGAGCGTACACAGTCACGACCGTGACCAGCAAACCGTCTTCGAGCTCGAAGTCGCTCCGGAAGACCTCGGCAAAGTGATCGGGCGTCAGGGCCGCACGGCCCGCGCCATGCGCACGGTGCTTAACGCGGCCGGCCAGAAGACGCGCCGCCGTTACTCCCTCGACATCCTCGACTAGGGGCGCAGAGCGCAGGGGGCAGGGCGCAGGAGACGCGCCGATTCTCCTGCGCCGTGCCCCCTGGCCTCTGCGCCCTATGTCAAACCGTATAGCCGTCGGCATCATCCGCAGAGCGCACGGAGTCCGCGGTGAAGCGAGCGTCGAGCCGTGGAGTGATGCGCCGGAGCGCTTCGACGATCTCCGGTCCGTGACCGTGGTCTCTCCCGATGAGGCGCAGTCACGGGAGTTGCGTATCGAGCACGTCCGTACGCACGCCGGACGCGCACTCGTGAAATTCGCCGGCATCGAGACCCCCGAGGACGTGCGGCTTCTGCAGAACTGGACGCTGGAGATCCCGGAGGGAGAGGCTCGCGAGCTGGACGCGGACGAGTATTTTCTCCACGACCTTCCCGGCCTCACACTCATCGACGACCAGGGCCGTGAGCGCGGCGTCGTGATCGACGTGTACGAGGGGGGCGGCGGCATCCTCCTGAATGTGAAGCGTCCCGACGGCAGGGAGTTCGAGCTGCCATTCGCGGCGGACATCTGTACGGAGATCGATCTCGCCAGCCGCCGGATCCTCGTCTCGATTCCGGAGGGGCTGGAGGATATCGATGCGATTCCGGAGTAGTCTTCCAGTCGTCGAGTCGTCGAGTCGTCGAGATTGCGGATCTCTCGACGACTTGGCGACTCGAAGACTCGAAGACTCGTCATGCGCATCGACTTCGTCACGATCTTCCCGAGCATGTTCGCGCCGCTGCTGGACGAGGGCGTGATCGCGCGCGGCGTCCGGCAGGGGCTGCTCGACATCCGCGTGTGGGACCTCCGCGACTACGCGAGCGACCGCCATCGCTCGACCGATGACGAGGCCTACGGCGGCGGTCCGGGGATGGTGATGCTGGGCGAGCCGGTGTTGCGCTGTGTGGAAGCGATCACCGCCAATTCTGACATCCTGGGCCGCGGAGAAGGAGCCCCTGATTCGGGCGAGCAGCGCGCCTCCGGAGGGGGTCGGTCGCCCTCTGCGGGGCTCGGAGAACCCCACCTCATCATGACTTCTCCCCAGGGCCGGCGTTTCGACCAGCGCGTCGCGCACGAGCTGAGCGAGGAGGACCACCTCGTTTTCCTCTGCGGTCGCTACGAGGGATTCGATCACCGCGTGCACGAGGCTCTCGAGCCGGACGAGATCTCGATCGGTGACTTCGTGGTCTCCGGCGGCGAGCTGCCGGCCATGGTGATGGCTGATGCGATCGGGCGGCTCATCCCGGGAGTGGTCGGCAACAGCGGGTCGGTCGAGGAAGACTCGTTCTTCCGCGGCCTGCTCGACTATCCGCACTACACGCGCCCCGAGGAGCTGCGCGGACGGCGTGTGCCCGACATTCTCCTGTCCGGTCACCACGAAAAGATCCGGAAGTGGCGGAGGGAGCAGGCTTTGCGGGCCACACTGGACAAGCGGCCCGATCTTCTCGAGTCCGCCGAGCTGGACGACGAGGCGAGGGAAATACTCGGCAGGCTCGGGAAGTTCTAGCGCGGGCCAACGGGTGGCCGTTGCCAGTTCCCACGACCTCTCGCGCGGGCGAAAATGTCCTGGCAACTGGCAGCAGGGCACTGGCAACCGCTATACTGACCCGCTTTTCACCGAAACACGGAGTTATCGTCATGCCAGAAATCATGAAGCTCGTCGAGTCGGCGGAGATCACACGGACGGACATCCCGTCCTTCGGTCCCGGCGACACGATCAAGGTCCACGTCAAGGTCAAAGAAGGCGACAAGGAGCGCATCCAGATTTTCCAGGGTGTCGTGATCTCGCGCCGCGGCGGCGGTTCGCGCCAGATGTTCACCGTCCGCAAAGTCTCGGGCGGTGTGGGTGTGGAGCGCATGTTCCCGCTCTACTCTCCGACGATCGACAAGATCGAGGTGGAACGTCATGGCCGCGTTCGTCGCGCAAAGCTCTACTACCTCCGGAATCTCCGCGGCAAAGCGGCGCGCATCGAAGAAAGGCGCCCGAAGTAGGCGGCCCGGCCGTCGGCGCTCATTGCTCAGGGCTCCCTGGACGAGGGTCGCCTGATGGCACTGCAAGCGAGATCCCGAAAAGCGAAACGCACTCCGGCCGAACGTCTCAACGAGTCCCTCTTCGCGGAGCTCGCGCGCGTCGCTGAGATGTCAGCGATCGAGCGCAGGCTCCGCGATTCTGGTTTTCGCTGCATTGCAGGGACCGACGAAGTGGGCCGCGGCTGTCTGGCAGGCCCGGTCGTCGCCGCCTGCGTGGTTCTTCCCTCCGACCCCACGCTCTTCGGCGTCAACGATTCCAAGCTCGTCGACCGCGAAGACCGCCTCGGCGTCTGCCGCCTGATCCTCTCCCGCGCGCGCGCGGCCTCGGTGGGCGTGGTCGAGCCTTCGACCATCGATCGCGTGAATATCCTCCGCGCGAGCAAGCTCGCGATGCTCCACGCCCTGGAAGATCTCCACATCCGACCCGACGTCCTGCTCCTCGACGCCGTGACCATCGAAGAGCTCGAGATGCCGCAGATCCCGCTCATCGGCGGAGATCGGCGAAGTGTCTCCATCGCCGCCGCTTCCATCGTGGCGAAGGTCTATCGCGATCTGTTGATGGAGTCGTATCATGAGCGCTACCCCGTTTACGATTTCAAGCACAACCGGGGGTATGCGACTGAAGGACACCAGGCCGCGCTGAGAACGTACGGTCCTAGTCCGATCCATCGCAAGTCGTTCGAAGGGGTGGAGGAGCCGAGGCTGCTTTTCGGCAACAGCGAGGGACATGGCGGTTCAACGCGATAAAGTCATCGCGAGCGCGGAAAAGCTCGTTGCCAAGGGAAAGATCGAGCCTGCGATCAAGGAATACGAGCGCCTCCTCGAAGACAACCCCAAAGACGTCAACACCCTCAACCGCATCGGAGACCTCTGGGTCCGCATCAACCGCAACGATGAAGCGGTGAAGGTCTTCGCCAAGATCGCCGACCACTATGGGAAGGACGGTTTCTTCCTCAAGGCGATCGCGATCTACAAGAAGATCAACAAGCTCGATCCCTCGAAGCTCGACATCTACGCCAGGCTCGCCGACCTCTACGCCAAGCAGGGCCTGGCGATGGAGGCCAAGAGCCAGTATCAGGTTCTCGCCGACTACTACCTCAAGCACGGCGAACCCGGAAACGCGCTGCAGATCTACAAGAAGATCTCGGAGCTGGACCCGAACTCGATCAACGTCCACGTCAAGCTCGCCGACCTGCACTCGCAGGTCAACAACACGGCCGAGGCGCTGAAAGAGTACGACCGCGTCGGACGGATGCTGCTCAAGCGCGGCATGCTCGACGAAGCGGTTCAGGTCTTCCGCAAGGCGATGAAGATCGACTCCCGCAATACGGACCTGGTCGACTCACTCGTGACCGCGCTGCTCGAGGCGAAGGACTTCGAGAACGCCAAGCAGATCGTCGACGCCGCCCTGGAAGCGAACCGCGACAGTCCGAAGCTGCTGGCCATGCTCGGCCGGATTCAGCTCGGCCGCGGCGACGCCGCCGGCGCTCGGGCCACGCTCGAGCGCGCAATCTCCGCCGATCCGAACGAGCCCGCCGTCCGCGAGACACTCGCCGAGCTCTACCTCAAACAGAACGACGCCGACCGGGCGCTCGGCATGATCGCGCCCCTCGCGGATCGCGCCCTGGGGCGCGGCGAGCGTCACGCGGCGATCGAGATGCTCAACCGCATCCTCCGCGTCGACTCCGGCCACACGCCGACTCTCGAGCGCCTGGTGGCCGTCTACTCGCGGCTCAACGAGGAAACGAACATCCTCGCCTCGATGAACAGCCTCGCCGAGGCGCACATCGCGCGGGGAACGTTCGAGGATGCAGCGAAAACGCTCGAGAAGCTCATCCAGCGCGAGCCGCAGAACGCTCAGCATCGGACGAAACTGCAATTCGTCCGCTCCCAGATGGGCGGCGTCGACACGCTCCCGCCGCGGACTCCCACGCCGCCTCCGATGCCCGCGATTGAGGTGCCGTCTCTCGAGATCGAAGAGCCGGCACCGACGTTCGACATCGGCAGCCTGTCCGAGCCCGACCTCGCCCTCGATCTCGACGCGACGCCGCCCATGGAGCTCGACTTCGAGCTCGACGCTTCCGAGCCGGCACCTCATCACGCAACGCCGCCTCCTCCGCTGCAGCGCCTGCAGCCGGCCGTGGAGCAGGCGGCCGCGGAGCTCGCGGGGTCGAGTGACGACCTGGACTTCATCACCGAGCATCTGACCGAGGCCGAGGTGTTCGCCAAGTACGGCCTGGCGGAGAAGGCAGCAGAACATCTTCGGGCCATCCTCGAGCGCGCACCGAAGAACCTCACCGCGCATGAGCGTCTGTTCCGCATCCTCCTCGAAGAGGGGGAGATCGACGGCGCTCGGGTCGCGGCTCAGGCGTACACGAATCTGCTCCTCGAGAATGGCGATCCCGCGACGATCGACGCGGTCAAGACCGAGTTCCTCACCCGCGGCCACACGTTCGAGCCGGAGGCGGCTCGGCCGCCGGCGCGGCCCACACCGGTGGCGCCGCCGCCGACCGCAGCGCCGGAGCCCGAGATCGACCTCGGCACGACCTCGGAGGAGCTGACGTTCGACCTCGACGCCTCCGCCCCCGAGATCGAGTTCGAGCTCGAAGAGCCGGAGGAGCTCGCAGAGCCTGTCCCCGAGCCGGTCGGCGAGCTGACGTTCGAGGACGAGGTCGAGTTCTCGCCCGAGCCGATTCTCGAAGAGCCGGTCGCGGAGGAAGAGCTCGTTGAAACGGTCGATGAGCCCGTCGCCGAACAGCCCGAGCTCTCCTTCGCGGAAGGCGAGCCTGCATTCTTCGACGAATCCACCGCACCCATCACCGCCTTTACCGACACGCCGCTCGAGTTGCCCGCGATCGAGGAGATCGCGCAGCCCGAGCCGGAGCCGATCGCGGTCGAGGAATCACCGTTCTTCCGCACCGAGGCCCTCGAGCTCGAGGAGTTGCCACTCGAGGAGATCGGCGAGATCGACTTCTACATCGAGCAGGAGCTCATCGACGAGGCGCGGCGAAAGCTCGACACGCTCGAGGCGCGCTTCCCCGGCAACGCCGACGTTGCCACGCGCCGCGATCGCGTAGAGCGCGCCGCCGCCGCGGCAGCCTCGGCGATGCCTCGCCCGCCGGTGCTCTCCCGCGACGAGATCGAGAGCGAGTTGCTCTCCGCCATCCCCGACGAAGAGGAGGACGTGATGTTCACGCCTCCGCCGACGCCTCCACCCGTCCATGTGCCCATCGAGGAGCCACTGTTCACCGCCGCGCTGGCGCAGGAGGAGAACCTCTTTGCGGACGAGGACAACTTCTTCGACCTCGCCGCCGAGCTGGAATCCGAGCTCGCGGACGAGGAGGAGGCGGTCTCGCTGTCCGAGGAGGAGCAGTCGCTCGAGGAGATCTTCAAGGAATTCAAAAAGGGCGTCGAACAGCAACTCGACTCTGAGGACTACGACACCCACTACAACCTCGGCATCGCCTACAAGGAGATGGGCCTCATCGACGAGGCCATCGGCGAGTTTCAGCTCGCGTCGAAGGATCCCAAGCGCGCCGTCGAGTGCGCGTCCATGCTCGGCCTCTGCTTCCTCGAGAAGGGCATGCCCCAGCTCGCGATCAAGTGGTACCGCAAGGGGCTGGAGATGCCGGAGATCACCGAGGAAGAGCACATCGGCCTCCTCTACGACCTCGCGTCCGCCTACCAGGAGGTCGGCGACACCGAGAACGCGCAGCGGGCGTTCATGGAGGTGTACGGGATGAACTCGAACTACCGGGACATCGTGACGCGGATCAAGGCCCTGGAAGACTCCACGCGCTGAGCGGGCACGGCTCTGACAGGCTAGCGTGGAGGGCGCTGACGGAACGCCGTTACACCGATCGTATCGACCGGGGGAAGGCCGTAGGGCTGGGTCTGCGCAATGCCCGCCTTCTTCATCTCATCATAAAACGCGCTGAGCTTCTGGAGCTCATGATCATGCGCCGCAAGGCGCTTGAACTCTTCGATCGCTGCTACAACCTCTTCTTCGATCATAGATTCTCGCCTAGAAGTAGTTCCGGCTATCGCCGTAATAAAAGGCACAATCGGCGGTGAAGTGATCTTCCAGGTCGGAGAGCCTCCTCGTCCACGTATCCTTCAACGTTGCATCGAAGAGCATCATGTTCGGCATTCTAAGCGGACGGGGCTTCTGTTCCAACCAGGAAGATCCCGCCATCGCGAGCCAGCACACCGGGCCCCGGCACTTCTATAATCCGCCGCCGTGCCCAAGTCGAAACGCCCGAGTCTCTTCATCATCGACGGTTCCAACAACGTCTACCGCTCCTACTACGCGATCCGCAACCTGACGAACTCGGCCGGGTTCTCGACGAACGCGGTGTATGGCTTCGTGACGACCCTGCGGAAGCTCCTGAAGGACCACGATCCCGACTGCATCGCCGTCGCGTTCGATGAAGGGCAGGAGACGGCGCGGACGACGCAATTCGCGGACTACAAGAAAGACCGCAAGCCCATGCCCGACGATCTCGTCGTGCAGGTGCCGCTGGTCTACGAGGTGCTCGACGGCTTCCGCATCCCCGTGATCCGCTCCACGGAGTGGGAGGCGGACGACTTCATCGGCTCGCTCGCCTGCGCGGCCCGCGACCGCGGGTACGACGTCGTCATCGCCACCAGCGACAAGGATTTCTTCCAGCTCGTCGGCGACGGCATCCGTCTCTACCACACAGGCCGCGAGGTGCTGTACGACGCGAAAGGCGTCGGAGAGGCGTTCGGCCTTCCGCCGGAGAAGGTCGTCGACGTGATGGCCATCTGGGGAGATGCGATCGACAACATTCCGGGCGTCCCCGGCATCGGCGAGAAGGGCGCGAAGGGACTCATCCAGCAGTTCGGCTCGCTCGACGGCGTCTACGAGAATCTCGAGCAGATCAAGAAGGCCGCCCAGCGCAAGGCGCTCGAGGAGAACCGCGAGAAAGCCTACCTCTCGAAAGAGCTCGCACGCATCAAGTGCGATCTCGATCTGGACATCGACTTCGAGACGCTGAAACGAACCGAGCCCGATCGCGCGAAGCTGCACGACGTCTTCTCGCGTCTGGAGTTCGCGTCGCTGATGCAGGAGTTCCTCCCGGAGGCGCCGCGGGTGCCGAAGGACTTCCGCATCGCGGCCGGGCCGGACGAGGTTCGCGAATTCGCGAGACGGGAGGGGCCGATCGCGCTGTGGCTCGAGCCGGAGACGCCGGAAGGGTTCGACGGGCCCATCGCCGCGTCGCTCTCCACGCACGCATCCGAGTCCCTGCTCGTTCCCATCGCCGAATCCCTCGGCGGGACGAAGGAGATCAGCGAGGCGCTGCGCGAGCTCCTCACGAGCGAGCGCACGTTCGTCACCTACGATGCGAAGGCGCAGACCCGCCGCCTGCACGCGCTCCAGTGGCCGGCTCCTTCTCGCTGGGAAGACGTCATGCTGATGTCCTACGTCATCAATCCCGGACTCCCCAGCCACGCGCTGCCGAACATCGCCCGGGACCGACTGAAACTGGACATCGCCGCGCGCAAAAACGTGCAGAAGACCGCACCGCTCTTCGCGCTCGACCACGAGATCGGAGCCTCCCCCCTCGGACCGATCCAGCAATACCTCGGCGAGAAGTCCGACGTCACCGTCGCCCTCAGAGACGTGCTCGAGCCCGAGCTGCACCGCGACGAGGCACTCGGGCACATCTACGAGCAGATCGAGATGCCGCTCTTCCCGGTGCTGGCGAAGATGGAGGAGCGCGGCATCCGCATCGACGTCAGCCTCCTGCGCGCGATGTCGAAGACCTTCGGCGAACAGATCGCGGACATCGAGCGCCGGGTCTATGAAGAGGCGGGCACGGAGTTCAACATCAACTCTCCGATCCAGCTTGGGCACGTGCTCTTCGAAAAGCTGAACTACCCGGTCATCAAGAAAACGAAGACCACCAAGAGCTACTCGACGAGCGTGGAAGTGCTCGAGGAACTGGCCAGCCACGGCTTCGCCGTGCCGCAGCTCATCCTCCAGCATCGCGAGCTGCACAAGCTCAAGGGCACTTACATCGACGCTCTGCCGCTCATCGTCGGCAAGGACGGGCGCGTGCACACGACGTTCAACCAGGCCGTCGCGGCGACGGGAAGGCTCTCGTCGTCCGATCCGAACCTGCAGAACATTCCCATCCGCACGCAGACCGGCCGGGAGATCCGCAAGGCATTCATCGCGGACCAGGGATGGGTGCTGTTGTCGGCGGATTACTCGCAGGTCGAGCTGCGCATCCTCGCGCACATCTCCCAGGATGAGTCGCTGATCGAGACCTTCCGGCGCGGCGCCGACATCCACCGCGCGACGGCGTCGAAGATGTTCAACATCCCGGAGGACGAGCTGACGGCCGAACAGCGACGCGCGGCGAAGACGATCAACTTCGGCGTGCTTTACGGGATGTCGGCATTCCGGCTATCCAACGAGCTCGGAATCTCCGGACAGCAGGCGAAGGACTGGATCGAGGCCTATTTCTCCCGCTATCCGAAGATTCAGGAGTACCTCGACCGGACGCTCGCCGACGCGCGCAATATGGGGAAGGTGACGACGCTGTTCGGCCGCGTGCGGTACATCCCGGAGATCCACAACCGTTCGTTCACCGTGCGCGGCAACGCGGAGCGCATGGCCACGAACGCGCCGATCCAGGGGACGGCCGCGGACATCCTGAAGATGGCCATGATCGCCCTCGAGGATCGTCTGGCCGCGCACGCCTCCGGCGCCCGGATGCTGCTGACGGTGCACGACGAGATCGTGATCGAGGCGCCCGAAACGGACGCTGCCGACGTGGCGGGGATCGTGAAAGAGACGATGGAGAATGTCTTCCCACTGGCCGTGCCGCTCGCGGTCGATGCGCACTGGGGAAGAAGCTGGTTTGACGCAAAAGAATAGCCGGCGCCGCCGGCAGCGCTTCGGCGCGAGTGCTCTCGAATGATCGTTGTCGCGCACCCGAGCCGACGTCTGGCCTGCCTCCTCGCGATCGCAGTCTGCATTTCATGCAAACCGGCGCAGCAGGCGAAGCACGCCGCCGGGCCGCAGGTCCGCGCCACGGTCGTGACCATTCGGACCACGACCCAGCCCGAGAACAAGACGCACACGCACACGATCGTCATCGCGGGCGACCGGGCACGAAGCACCGGCGAGCACGACACCTGGCGGCTCTTCGACACGAAGGCGAAGACGGTCACGTTCGTGGATGACATCGCAGGGACTGTCAACACCGAGTCTCTGCAGGGGATCGTGCAGCGCCGCAACCGGACGAACGCGGCCGCGCTCCCCTCCCACTATCCGCGGGCGACGTTCGCCCGCACGAACGAGCAGCGTACGATGCAGGGTGTGAACGCCGAGGAGGTTACGATCGCCTCCGGGGGGTACAAGCGCGAGCTCTGGCTCGCGGAACATCCGTCGATCCCCCGCGAGCTCTTCGCCATGATGCACGCGAGCGAGACGCCGTCGTCGCCGCTCGCGCCGATGATGCGGGACGTCGATCGAGCGCTCGTCGCGGAGAGAGGGTTCCCGCTCCTCGACCGGACGACGGTACCGCTGGGAACTGGCGAGCTCGTCGTGGAGCGGACGGTGGTCGGGATCTCGCAACGCGATGTCCCCGCGAGCTTGCTGGCAATTCCGAAAGGGTACGAGGACCGGACCGATGGAACCACCGCAGAAGGACTGGGAGAAGGAGCGGGGCGGAAGAATTGACCCGCTGGTCGACCCGGGGTCGCCAATGGATGACGACGATCGGATCGACCAGGCGATCGCCGAGTCGTTCCCGGCGAGCGACCCGCCGTCGTGGACGAGCGGCACGGGAGGATGAGGCTTCAGTGGCGCATGCTCCGCCGCTTGAGTGGATCGTCGTCGGTGATTGTACAGACCGCACTCGAGTCGGAGATCACCACGCCTTCTCCGTTCGACAACCAGACGGTGAACGTCTCCGTCTCCTCGTGAACTCGATCGCCGATGATCGGGATGACGAGGGTCTTCTCCGTCTCGCCCGGCGCGAACGTGATGGCGCCGGAGCGCGGCTCGTAATCCGACGCGGATTTCGCGGAGCCGTCCGGCGGTCGCGTACGACACCTGCACCGACTCGCCGGGTGCCTTCGACAATCGCAGCACGAACGTCGCTTCTACCGTGCTGTTCGACTCCGTCACCTCGATGTCGTCGATCGAAAGCACAGGCTTCGACACTGGTGCGTCATCGTCGTGAATCGTCGCCCAGCCCACGGCGTCGAGGATCGACATCCCCGTCGGATTGGACAACCGGACACTGAATCGCTCGTCGTCCTCCGTAATCGCATCGCCGAACACCTCGACAAAGACCTGCGCCTCGGTCTGCCCCGAGGCGAACGACAGGATGCCGGCCGTCGCGGCGAAGTCCTGGGGGCCGGCAGTGCTGTTCTCCGTCGCGTATCGCACGCTCGCGGGGGCTGGCGGCGCGGGAGAAACGCTCACGCGGAACACCGCGGTCGCGGAGCTGCCGGTCTTCTCCGCGACAGTCGTGTCGGCGATGCTGGCGTAGGGTGTGAGATCGTCGTCGACGATCGTGAGTGTGAGGGACGCCACGATCTTGCCCTCGAACGTTGCGTGGACCAGGATCGTTTCATCCTCTTCATCGAGCGTGTCGCCGACGATGAACAGGGAGATGTCCTCGGCGGTGTCACCGGGCTGAAACGTGACCGATGTCGAGATCGGCACGTAGTCCTCGGCCGATGCGGTTCCGTTCGCGCTCGCGATGCCGAGCGTCACCGGAACGGCGAGCGGAGCGGCGAGCTGCACATGCACCACGGCGGGCGTCGTCCCGGAGTTGCCCTCGAGCAGGGGCGTCGGCGCCGCGGAAAGAGACACGACCGGCGCCGGTGGCGTGTCGTCGTCGACGACAGTGATGGTTCGGATGACCGGCTGAATCGGGGACGAGAAGTCCGGCCTGAGCTCGACGCGAATGGTCCGCGGCGGACTCGGAACGTCGTCGGCAGCGACCGTGATCGCCGACGTGTGATGCCTCTCTTCCGCCGAAAGAACATGGGTCGTATATGTGGGCCATGATACGAAGGTAACGGGGATCTCTCCCCGGAAGTTGCTCGTGATCGACCATGGCACATTCAAGGTCCACGACGCATCGCCTTCAGGGACCGACGCGGGCAGGTCGTCGAACGAAAGGACGGGCGGCGGATCGTCGTCGTCGATGAGGACGGTGTAAATGAGAGGCTGGGTGTTCTGCGCCCCTGTGACGCCAGTCAACCTCATCGTCAACGCACGAGTGAACTCGCTGTAGACGCCGTCGTCGAGAAGCGTGAACGTGCAGCGCTTCACGGTCTCCCCGGGCGCAAACGTCAGCAGCTGCGGAGCCATCGGGACGAAATCCACGCCCGGCGTGGTGTGGGGGGAGTGCTCGGGTATCTTGCAGGTCGCCGTAATCGTTCCCGCCGTCCCGAGGATCCGCACGATGTCGACGGAGGTCTCCCGGCCCTCGGGATAACGTCCGTAGAGCATGTGGGGGAACGAGAGGAATCCAGCGCTCGGCGGATCGTCGAGACGTGCGTCGACGACTCCCGTTTGTGAAAACCCCTCCTCGACCACCAGCAGAACATCTCCCCGTGCAAAGCCATCCGGCGTTGGGCCTGACGAGCCGAGAGGGATCATGAGCGAGACGTCGAGGAGAAGGAAGGGGGCGACGCGGGCGACCATGCACGCACCGTCGATCGCCGTGCCGGGCGGCGCCCAGACACCCACGCCCGGCCTGATCCAGATCGCTCCGCCGCCGTCGCCGAAATGCTCCCGCACGAAGAGCTGCGAATACGCTCCGTCCGGATCCACCTGAATGGACCGTTTCTCCAGACCTACCCGAGCCAGGGAACTCTCCGCCGAATGCCGTGTCGTCGTCCATTCGCCGGTTTCGAGATCGGCAATGACCCAGGTGCTGTTGAGGGGTCCGTCCGAGTCGATCCTTACCATTCCGTCGCCGTCGGCGTCGGCACTCAGACCCGATGCCACAGAAGACTTGCCGGCTCTCACCCACGCCACGCCATGACCGGCCGGCACCGTGACAATCGCGGCCGCTGCATCGAACGTGACCTCCGGCGGTGCGGCGAGTGCGCCGACGGACGCACTGAGCGAGAGAAGGAGGAGACGAGCCGTGTTCATGAAAAGGGACCGAACAGGCACCCTATCAACATCAGACGTGCCTGTCGACCGCGGTTGTCACAGCACTCCACCGGTTACAGGACCTGCCGTGAGTCCCCGATTCGTTTCGTGGCGCCTTCCCTGTCGAGAAGTTCGAGTAGCGGAATGGCTACCTTGCGCGAGATCCCAAACAGGTCCTTGAACTGGCCGACGTCGATCGTCTCCCCCTTCTTCATTGCGAGCTTTTCCCGCGCGGAGGCGACGACGTCGCGGTGCAGGTAAACGCCCTCCGCAAGGCGAATCAGCGTCCCCTGCTTGACGAGGTAGGCGATCACGCCTTCGATGACCTTCGGCCTCTGGTGGATCGACTTGATGAGCTCGGACGTCGCCGGCGTCTGCAGCCCCGCGTCCGCGTACCTCGCCTCGATCGCTCGGGCGAGCTCGCCTTCCGCGCCACCCAAGGTCTTCGAACGGCCGGGGATGTCCAGGGCGTCGCCCTGCACCGTGGCGATGTTTTCTTTCGCGAGATCGTTCAGGAGGAAGTTCACCGGCGCGCCGGCGGGGATGAGCTTCTGCACGAACTCGCCCTTCGGCACGCTCACTGCCATCTTGTTGTCCTTGAAGTAGCGCTCCATGAACGTCATCGACTTGCGGCGGAAATCGGCGAGGACGTCCTCGTGCAGAAAGGTGTTGCCGGTCTTCGACACGTTCGGCACGCCGCGCAGCTCCTTGGCCAGCGACTCGATGCGGATCCCCGTGCGCGCCTGCAGCTCGTCCATGGTCACGCCTCGCAGTCCCTGCAGCTTGGCCATCAGCTCGACGCGCTGTGGCAGCGTTCCACCCGCGAGCGTGTCGAGGATCTCCGGACGCGTTCGGCGGCTGAGCTTCGCGAGGTGGGCATCGAGAATCACCCCGCCCCCGATCGTGAACGCGGGCGAGTAGCGGCGCACCACGAAGCGGTCTCCCGCCGCGGCGACGAGGGGGGCCTCGAGACGGATCTGCGCGAAGGCGCCGTCGCCCGGGCGCAGGTCGCCGGCGGTGTCGTCGACGAAACGGATCGTGCCGAGGAGCTCGGCGGAGAGGTGATGGAAACGGATGCGGGTCTGCTCCTTCAATGGCTTCGCGTCCGCAAGGAGCTCGATGCGAACCGTGATCACCTGCGAGGGCCGGAGCGTTTCCGGATGCAGCACCTGATGTCCGCGGTGGAGGTCCTCGAGGGGGATGTCCGCGAGGTTCATGGACGTTCGCTCGCCCGCCGATGCCTCGTCGCGCGACTCGCCATGCACCTGGATCGCGCGCGCGCGGCTGCGGCGCCCACCGGGAAGCACTTCCACTTCGTCTTCGACTCCCACTCGGCCGGAGTACGTCGTTCCGGTGATGACTGACCCGAAGCCCTTCATGGTGAAGACGCGATCGATCGGCAGACGGAAGACGCGCGTGCTCGCATCGCGGTCGCCGACGGCGGAGGCGGACTCGAGGATCGCCGCGCGCAGATCGTCGATTCCCTCACCGGTCGCGCTGCTGACGGGGACGATCGGCTTGCCTTCGAGGAAGCTCCCGGCCACGAGCTCCTCGACTTCCATGCGCACGAGCTCGAGGATGTCGCGCTCGACGAGATCGCTCTTCGTGATCGCGACGACGCCGGATGCGATCCCGAGGAGCCTGCAGATCGCGAAATGCTCGCGGGTCTGGGGCTTGATCGACTCGTCCGCCGCGACGACGAGCAGCACGCTGTCGATGCCGCCCACGCCGGCGAGCATGTTCTTCACGAAGCGCTCGTGACCGGGAACGTCGACGAAGCCGATCTGGGTGTCGTCGGTGAACCAGCTCGCGAACCCGAGATCGATGGTGATGCCGCGACGCTTCTCTTCGGGAAGGCGATCGGTGTCGATGCCGGTGAGCGCGCGCACGAGAGAAGTCTTGCCGTGATCGATGTGGCCGGCCGTCCCGACCACGCGTTTCTTGCGAGTCATTTGTTGTGATCGTATCCGTTCCCGGACTTTACCCTGAGCGAGCGATAGCGAGTCGAAGGGTCGACGGAGCCCTCTCGCAGACGTTTCGGCGCAGCCACGAGGCACGTCGGGTCACGCGTCCAGAGGGCTCCATCGACCCTTCGACTCGCTGCGCTCGCTCAGGGTGAACTGCGGTACGCCTCCTTCAGCTGTGGCGGCAGCGTTGCGTCCTGGCCGAGGGACTCCTTGAGGTCGCCCGCGTTCAGGATGGCTTGACCGCGGAAGTGGTTGTTCGTGATCACATACGTGTCCCTGCTCTTGGCCATGTGCTCGATGCGCTCGACCCAAGGGGCGAGCTCCTGCGCGGAATAGAGATAGTTGTAGCGCTCCCACGACTCGCCGTGGGCGAACCACTTCTCGTAGTTGCGTCCATGCAGGCGCGCATACCCGACCGGGCCGGTGACGGTGTCCGCGGGCTTCACGGAATCGTGGAAGAGCGGCTGATCGACATTCACCCAGCCGACCTCGCGGTCATTCAGAAAGGCGTGGAACTCGGGCTCCTGAAACGTCGCGTGTCGCACCTCGAGCGACTTCGGGTAGTCCTCGAACGCTTCGAAAAGCCAGGCGAGCTTCGCGCGTGACTCCGGAGTGTTCTTGAAGCTCCAGGGGAACTGAATGAGGATGGCGCCGAGGCGGCCGGCTTCCATGAGCGGGTCGAGGTAGTTGCGGAATGCCTTCACGTCCGCATCGGCGAATGGCGCGGCGTCGTGCGTGAACCCCCGGAAGATCTTCGTCGTGAACCTGAAGCTCGCATTCTCGGCGACGCGCTTGACCCAGCTCTTCGCGTGCGCCGGCGGAGGGATGCGATAGAAGGGCGAGTTGATCTCGATGGTGTCGAAATAACGCGCAAGATATCCGAGGGGATCGAACTTCGAGCCGTGCGGCGGATAGACGACGCCTTCCCAGTCTTTGTAGCTCCAGCCGGCGGGGCCGACGCGGATTTTGGTGGTTTTATTCAATGGTCAACACCTTGACTCTATTATTTGGAGAACATCTTTCCGCGTTGCCTTCCTTTTGAAAACTATGCTAAAACCGCTGCCATCGGGATCAATATGCACACCTCCAACCGGACAGCGGCGTTCGTTGCGGGAGTCGTGTTGTTCCCGCGGACTCGGAAGGGGGTCGATTCTCAACGCACTTCGTAGGTTCTACCCATCAAGCGGGGGCGGGGTCGCGGCCCCCCGCACGTGACAACGCTGCGGCAAACGTCGTTCATCTGGCAACAACTGTTAGGAGATCAAGGTTTCATGGACACTTTCAACGATAAGTCCCTCAACTGCGCCGACTGCGGACAGGAGTTCATCTTCAGCCGCAACGAACAGGCCTTCTACGCCGAGCGCGGATTCACGAACGAGCCGAAGCGCTGCAAGAACTGCCGTGACAAACGCAAGACGTCCCGCGACGGAAACGGGTCCGAAGGCCGCTCCCGCCAGATGGTGAGCGTCACCTGCGACAGCTGCGGAATCCCCACCGAGGTTCCGTTCACACCCGTGAGTGGCAAGCCGGTGTACTGCCGCGACTGTTACAACCAGCGCCGCTCGAACAGCCGCCCCTCGAGCTGGGCCTGATTCGTCCCAACTGAATCGATCCTTCCAGCCGGCGTTCGCGCCGGCTTTTTGTTGACAGTTGGGGGTTGGCGGGAGATCACCCTGTAGAGGCTGTGAAGAAATCCAGGGCGGCCTCCCGCCAACGGCCAACTGTCAACTGCCAACCGACTGGGTTATCATCCGCGCCGCTTGAACCGCACTCTCTCCTCCCCTGTCGATTCTGTCCTCGATCTCATCGGCAATACGCCGATGGTCCGCCTGCGCCGCATCCCGGGTCCCGACGATGCGGACATCTTCGTGAAGATGGAGTTCCTCAGCCCCGGGCTGTCGGTGAAGGACCGCATCGGCATCGGGATGATCGAGCGCGCGGAGCGCGACGGGTTGCTCGCGCCCGGAGGAACGATCATCGAGCCCACGGCCGGCAACACCGGGGTGGCGCTCGCGCTGGCCGGCGTGCAGAAGGGCTATCGGGTCATCCTCTGCGTTCCGGAGAACTTCTCGATCGAGAAGCGCGAGGTCATGAAGGCCCTCGGCGGTGAAGTCGTCCTCACGCCGAAGGAGCCGGGCATGAAGGCCGCGATCGCGAAAGCGCAGGAGCTCGCGCAGTCGATCGAAGGCGCGTACGTCCCCCAGCAGTTCGCCAATCCCTACAACACCGAGGCGCACTACGAGACGACCGGCCCCGAGATCTTCGAGCAGATGGAAGGCCGCGTGGACGCATGGCTCGCGGGCGCCGGCACCGGTGGCACGTTCACCGGCGTCGCGAAATATCTGCGCGAGCGCCTCCCGGATGTCGAGTGCCACGTCGTCGAGCCGCAGGGATCGATCCTGAAAGGCGGCGAAGCGGGCCCCCACGAGGTGGAAGGCATCGGCGCATCGTCGTTCATTCCTCCCGTCCTCGACATGTCGCTGGCCACGGGCGTGATCCGCGTCGACGACGATCCCGCTTTCGACATGGTCGCGCGTCTGGCGAGAGAGGAAGGGATCCTCGGAGCCTCGTCCGCGGGCGCGAACGTCACCGCCGCGCTGGAAGTGGCGCGCCGTCTCGGCCGCGGCAAGCGCGTCGTCACGATCATCCCCGACGCGAGCGAGCGGTACATGTCGAAGGGGATTTATTCGCGCTGGAAGCGGGAGAGCGGGGGGAATTGAATTGAAAATTGAAAATTGAAAATTGAAAAACCGGTGACGTTCGAGAGGTGCGTTTTTCAATTTTCAATTTTCAATTCAGCTTCACCGAAAGCGAGCGACACATCATGGGGTTTGCCACCGACTGCATCCACGCCGGACAGGAGCCCGAGCCCCAGACCGGCGCGGTCACCATCCCGATCTACCAGACCTCCACGTACGTCCAGCCCGAGTTGGGGCGCCACAAGGGCTACGAGTACGCCCGCACCAAGAACCCGACGCGCTCGGCGCTGGAGGCGAATCTCGCGGCTCTGGAGAAGGGGAAGTACGGACACTGCTTCGCGTCCGGCATGTCAGCGACGGATACGGTCTTCCGTCTTCTGCAGTCGGGCGATCACGTGGTCGCGGGCGAGAACATGTACGGCGGCTCGTATCGGCTCTTCAGCCGCGTGCTGGAGAGGTTCGGACTGGAGTTCACGTACGTCGACACGTCGAGCGTGGACAACGTCCGCAACGCGCTGAAGCCGACCACGAAGCTCGTGTTCCTCGAGACGCCGACGAACCCGATGATGACCGTCACGGACCTGTCGGCGTGCGCGGAGGTCGCGCACGAGCAGGGCGCGCTGGTGGTCGTCGACAACACGTTCTGCTCACCCTGGCTGCAGAAGCCGATCGAGCTCGGTGCGGACATCGTCGTGCACTCGACGACGAAGTTCCTCAACGGCCATTCGGACTCGGTCGGCGGTGTGGTGGTCTCGAACCGGGACGACGTCGGCGAGCAGATCGGATTTCTGCAGAACGCGGTCGGCGCGATCCTCTCGCCGTTCGACTCGTGGCTCGTGCTGCGTGGCGTGAAGACGCTCTCGGTGCGGATGAAGCGTCACGAAGAGAACGGCATGGCGATGGCGAGCTACCTCGCCAACCACGGGAGGGTGAAGAAGATCTACTACCCCGGCCTCCCCGACCATCCCCAGCACGAATTGGCGAAGCGGCAGATGAACGGTTTCGGCTCGATGATCTCCTTCGAGCTCGGGTCGAAAGAGAATGCCAAGAAGTTCCTCGATCGGGTGAGACTCTGCTCGCTGGCCGAGTCGCTCGGCGGCGTGGAGACGCTGATCTCGCATCCGGAGACGATGACCCACGCCTCGGTACCCCTGGAGACTCGAACGCGCCTCGGCATCACGCCCGGACTGGTGCGGATCTCCGTCGGCATCGAGGACATCGAGGATCTGATCGCCGACCTCGAGAACGCCTTCGACGGAATCTAGCCGGCACGGCCGGCAGCGCTGGTTGCTCCGCCTTACGGCACGTCCTCGCTGGATTCGAAATTGCGGATCGCGTGCAAACTACAATAGCGTCCGCAATGCTCCTCCCCGTCGGCCTCCTCGTCGTCGCATACCTCGTCGGCTCCATCCCCTTCAGCTTTCTGGTCGCCCGCGCGCTCGCGGGCAAAGACGTCCGGCAGGAGGGAAGCGGAAACGTCGGGGCCACGAATGTCGCGCGGACGGCGGGACGAAGAGCGGGGGTTCTCGCGCTGGGGCTGGACCTCGCGAAGGGCTACGTGATCGTGCTCATCGCCAGATGGCTCGTCGCCAGGCCGGAGTGGCCGTATCCCGCAGGCGTGCTGCCGTGGGAGTCCCGGGAGATGTGGATCGCACTCGCGGGTCTCGTGACCGTGCTCGCGCACATGTTCCCCGCGTGGCTGCGCTTTCACGGCGGCAAAGGAGTGGCCACGGCGGCGGGGGTCATCCTCGCGCTCGATCCGCGCGTGTTCCTGGCGTCGGTACTGGTCTTCGCGATCGTCGTCCTGCTGTCGCGAATGGTCTCGCTCGGCTCGATTCTCACGGCCGCGTCGATCCCCCTGTTGTTTCGCTTCGTTGCACACGAGTCGCCGTTCTGGCGGACGATCGTGAGCATCGGCATCGCCCTCGCGGTGATTCTCAAACATCACTCGAACATCGCCCGCCTCGCGGGTGGGACGGAGCGCAAGGTCGGCGGCGGGGAGGAGGACGAATGAGGATTTCCGTGATCGGCGCGGGGGCCTTCGGAACGGCGATGGCCGTGGCGGCGGCGCGAGCAGGCAACGAGGTCGTCCTGTGGGCGCACGATGCGGAGGTCGCGCAGACGATCCGCGAGACCGGCGAGAATCCCGACTATCTGCCCGGTGTGAAGCTCGGCGACGGGATCCGGGCGACGAACGATCTCAGGGAGGCAGCGACATTCTCCGAGACGCTCTTCATGGTCGTGCCCAGTCACTACTACCGCGACATCCTCACCAGGCTCCGCGCGCACTTCACGGTGCCGGTGAATGTCATCTCGGGAACGAAGGGAATCGAGAACGAATCGCTCGAGCGGATGTCCGAGGTGACGGCGGAAGTCCTCCGCGCTCAGCTCTCGGCATTCGCGGTGCTGTCGGGACCGACGTTCGCAATCGAAACGGCCAAGGGCGATCCCACCGTGGCCGTGATCGCCTCGCAAGACCTCGAGTTCGCGCAGCAGGCGCAGCATTTCATGTCCTCGCCGGCATTCCGGCTCTATCACTCCGAGGACGTCGTCGGCGTGGAGCTGGCGGGATCGCTGAAGAACGTCATCGCCATCGCCGCCGGTGTGCTGGAAGGCCTGGGGCTCGGGTTCAACACGAACGCGGCTCTGATCACGCGCGGCCTCCGCGAGATCACCCGTCTCGGCATCGTCCTGGGCGGACGGCTGGAGACGTTCGCCGGACTGGCCGGCATGGGCGATCTCGTGCTCACCTGCACCGGCGCACTCTCCCGAAATCGGAGTGTCGGCGTGCTGCTGGGGAAGGGTCAGCCGCTCGAGGAGATCCTCCGCGACGCGAAGTTCGTGGCCGAGGGAATCAAGACCGCGAAGTCGGCACAGGCGCTCGCGGAGCGGCATCGGATCGAGATGCCGATCACACACGAGATGCACCGCGTTCTCTACGAGGGAGAATCGCCCCGAGGCGCCATCCAGCGGCTCATGACGCGCGCACTGAAGTCCGAGGTGGCTTAAGCCGGCACGGCCGGCATCGCTGGTTGGCCAAGCCCGCGGCACGCCTGTCGCCCGAGGCGTGATTTCTGGCGCAGAGGCAAGCGGGCTTCAGGGTCGTTCTGCTGCCGACTGCGTGCGGCCCACCGCAGATCGTTCTTCGATCGTGTAGAGGCGCAGCCATCCCCCGCTCGCGGCCGCCGCGAACAGGGAGATGACGATGCCGAGGGTCAGTCCCGGCGGATGGTGGTTCGGCGGCAACGGCTGCGGGATCGCGTTCGGCACTTCGTAGACGCCCACCGCGGGAGGAGGCGGTCCTGCCACGCGCATCGCGCCCGCGACGTCGCCGCGACTCAGGACCCAACGGACGCCGAGCGCACCGAGACCCTTCACCTCTTCGGGCGCGAGAATCGGATTGAACGTGTGCAGCATCGGGTCGTAGCCGCGCGCCAGCAACTCCTCGACGCGCGGCTTTCGATTCAGTGCGTCGTAGGAGATCGCGTCGCGGACGTGGTAGAGCGTCGCGAGGTTGGCAGGGAACACTTCGAAGTGCTCGGCGAGCAGAAACTGCCGTTCCGGATCGCGGAGGCGAATCTCGCGCACGACGTCCGGCTCGGCCGGAACGTCGGTCATCTGCACGGCCGGGTTATAGCCGATGCCGAAGACGAACAACTCTCCCCCGGCGGCGAGGACCAGCATGGCCATGCGCCTGCGCAGGGGCAGCGCGAGTGCGACTCCGGCGAGGAGCCAGCATGCGCCGGGTAGCGCGACACGTCGCAAGGTCGTCAGTTCCGCGGCCGAGACGTAGTAGCCGAGCCGCTCCTCGTACACCTCCGGCGCCTGACGCAGATGACCGCGCTCGCGTAGCGCCTCGATCCCGGCCCGGGCGATGTTCTTCAGCGGGCCCGGCGCGACGGCCGGAAAGAGTCCCGCAATGAGCGCGAGCAATCCCGCAAACGCGAGCGCTGTCCCGATCTTTCGCCGCTGCCGAGCCCCGACGATCCAGAGCGCCGAACCCGCCGCGATCGATCCGAAAAGCACGAACAAGGCCACGCCGTACTCGAGCGTGAGCACACGCAGCAGCGGCACGTGACGCAGCACGGACCAGAGTCCGGGCGGATACCAGGAAGCGACGAGTGCGACGATGCCGACGACGAGTCCACGCTTGAGGGACGGCGTGAGCTGTCGCCATGCAAGTACGATCGCGAGCAGCACGATCGCCCCGATGAAGCCGCCCGCGCGAAGATTGAAGTTCTCCGCGAGCGGCACCGCCGTCAGATCGAGCTCGCCTCGCAACGGGCTCCCGAGAGCGCCGGGCAATACCTGCGCGATCACGCCCCACACCCGGAACGGATGCGCGATGCGGGGCCGCAGCACCTCCGCGTAACTGTCGCCGAGGATGGCCAGGAACGGCACGAGCTGGACGGCCATGATCAGAAACCCGAGAGCGGCGCCGACGACGGACGGCACGAGCGAGAGCAGACCGAGGTCCCGGCGCTTCTCCGCCTCCCAGGCGAGGAAAACCCCGATCCCGAGCGCGCCCACAAAAAGCGTCTCCGGATGTCCCCCCGCGGTGCACAGCGCGGCGAAGAGAATCACCAGGGCGGCGTTGTGAATCGACGGGTGCTTCATCAGACGCAGCGCCGCCGCGGCGAGACCGGCGAGCAGCGTGAACACGCTCGAGATCGGATACAGCAGCCACACGATCGTGTATCCCGCCGTCGCGTACACGATCCCGGAGAAGATGGCCTGCGGTCGGGGGATCTCGAGCTCCCGAGCGAGCCAATATGCGCACAGCGCCGCGGCCAGGATCTTGAGGAGCGCCATCACGGCCCAGCCATCGAGTCCCAACAGCATTCGCGGCCAGGTGAACGGCGAAAAGAGCGCGGTTTGCGGATTCGCGAACAGCGGTCCGCCATCCCCGGCCCAGCGGTTCGTCCACGGCCATTCGCCTTCGGCCGCGAGGCGGAGGATCTCGCGATCCCAGGGGATGAACTGGACGACCACGTCGGCGAGCAGGGAATTGGAGACGCGCACGCGCCGGGTCGGGTCGTGCTTCCACGCGTCGTAGTCGAGCGGGATGTCGAGCGGCGCGAACGTGTAGCCCGGGAGAAAGCCGAGGCCGGCGTAGGCGAGGGCGACGGCGACGAAGATCAGCAGCGTGCGGCGCATGTGCTAAGTGATCTTACATCAGCGAGTTAGGGCTGGCCTCCCGGTTGCACAAGAAGGAGAGTGAATGGAGGCAACATGCTGAGCTTCATCAAACAACTGATCGCGTTCCGCCTCGGCCAGACGTCGGCCCGCGGCGCGGCGCGCCTGCTCGGATTCGGACGTCTGGCGATGATCGCCGGGGTCATCGGCGGCATCAAGGCCATGCGCCGGCATCCCCAAAAACACGCTTGAGGTTCGAGGTGCGCAGGGGCCCTCTTCCCCTGCGCACGATGCGTTAGCATATCCGTCGTGCATCGGCAGAACCTCGGGGAGATGCTCCTCGCCGCAAACCTGATCGACGAAGTGCAGATGCAGATCGCACTCGCCGAACAGAAGCAGACGGGCAGGCGCTTCGGCTCGACGCTCGTCGAGCTGAAGTTCATCGACGAGAACGTCCTGGCCGCGTTCCTTTCCAAACAGATCGACGTCCCCTGCATCAGCCTTCTCCACGTCGACATTCCAAAGAAAGTGCTCCGCAAACTCCCTCGGGCGACAGTCGTCGACTGCCGAGCCGTGCCGGTGCGCGTCGATGGCGACCGACTGGAAGTGGCGATGACGGATCCGACGGACCTCGAGGTCCTCGACAAGGTCGAGAAGGCCAGCGGAATGACCGTTTCTCCGCTGATCGCGCCACAGAGCTCGATCGCGACGATGATCGAGCGCTGCTATCCCGAGGAGCGGGACGCCGACGACACGCTCAGCGGCAGACAGACCCCGCAGCGCAACATGTCGAATGATCCGATCTTCTGGGACATCGTGGCGGAGATGGAGAGCGGAGATCTCGACGAGCGGCTCATGCACATCGAGCAGAAACTCGAGCAGGTGTGGGTCCTGCTCGAAAAGATCCTCCGCACGATCGAATCACGGGAAGGAGTGTACCGCGGCTAGCGGACAGGACCGGCAGGGCCGGTTGGCTGCGCCTCGAGCACGCCTGATGGCCGAGGCACGTTCCGCGCGGCTCTCGAACGGTGCCCGCGGATCAGAATTGCGGCGGGGGCGGTTCGCTGCCCACATACTCGGCAGCGTCGTCCTGCATCCCGTCGTAGCCCTCCTCGCGAGCGGCGGCCTCCTGCTCTGCCTTTCGGGCCTGCTCTTCCCTCGCCACGCGGTCTTTCTCAGCCTGTTCCGCGAGCTTCTTTCGCTCCTTCGCCTGCGCCTGAGCGGCGACCATCTCGGGGGTCGGGCGCGGGGGCTCGAGGGGCTTCGGCATCTGGATGGCGGTCTGAGTCGTGGTCGTGGTGACGTGGGCGTTGCCGCCGGACGTCTTGAGGGTCTCGTTGGTGATGACGTACGCCGGTTTCTTGCCGAGCCGGTTGGCGCGCTTGGCGGCGGCCACGAGCGGGGAGTCGGGTTGTGCGTCCGGAGCCTCGCTTGCGGTCGTGGTCGTGGCGGCGGTGGTCGTGGTCTCGGCCTTCTTCTCTTCGGCCGCTTTTTTTTCCTCGGCCATGAGAGGGAGGGCCAGCACGAGAATGAGCGTCAGTGCATGCTTCATGACATCTTGAAAGCGGTCGTGAACCTTCACAATTTCCTCCACGTCCCGAATCTTGCACCCATCGAGGGCTGAATGTCACCCGAATCGCTGCTGCAGGACTTCGGTTATCTGGCGGTATTCATCGGGACACTCCTCGAGGGCGAGGCGATTCTCGTTGCCGCGGGCTTCTTCGCCTCGCGGCAGTATCTCGATCCGATAGCGGTCGGTATGGTCGCGTTCGCCGGCGCGTATCTCGGACACATCTTCTGGTTCTGGCTCGGGCGCGCGCACGGGGTGCGCCTGCTGGATCGTTTCCCGCGCATGAAGCGCCACTTCGGCAAAGGCGTACGTGTCTTCGAGCGGTACGGCGTGATGGCGATCCTCGTCACGCAGTGGCTGTACGGTCTGCGGATCACGTGCACGGTGATCATCGGGATGTCCCGCATCGCACTGGTGAGGTTTCTGTTCTTCCAGGCTTTGAGCTGTGCGCTTTGGGTCACGGTGATCACGGCGGCCGGCTACTACTTCGGGCGTGCGATCGAAAGCGTTCTCGGGCGTGTCGAGCACACCGAGAAGTACGTCCTGTTCGTCATCGCGGCGATCGCGATCGGATTCTGGGTCTGGCATCGGTACAAGGAACGGAAAGAGGAAGAGGTCTAGCACCTAACCATAACCCTGAGTGGAGCGACGGGCCACCGGAGCCCTCACGACAGTCGTGCATGGCGCGCCGATCGTGGGGGCTCCCTTGATCCTTCGCCGTCTACGCGGCTCTGGATGAAGGCTCCTAGAACCGCGCTGCCGTCACGGCGAACCCCTGTTGCGCCTCATACGTCTTGTTCGCGCCGTAGTGCGACATCAGTACGATGCGGGTCATCACCTTCCGATTGCGTGTCGGTCCCGCGATCTTCGCCTCGAAGCCCGAGGGAAAACCGGGGTTCGCTGAATCGGGCTGCGAAAAAACGCGAATCGGCACGGGCAGCGCGAACGATCCGAAAGCGACGGAGTAGTCGATGTTTCCAGAGATCCCCGCACTGCCCGCGAGGCGCGTCTCGCGATCCCCAACACCCGAAAACGGCCGGATCAGCGTGGTCGTATGGACCATCGGTATCTTCGGTCCGTTGATCGGTGAGTTGAATTCACCGTCGGTTGCACCGGCGAGTGTGTAGAAGGCGCTAGCGAGCGGTGCGCCCGGGTTCCAGGCACGCGACAATCCAGCGGCGATGACCTTCTGCACGATGCGTGCGGTGTCGGTCTGATCGAGTACATCGAGCTGGAACTGGTCCGCGTAGTCCGCGCTGCGGCTCATGAGGAGGTCCAAGGTCATTCCACTCCCGGCGAATGACTGGGCGTTGCTGCGCACCAGGTAGATGTACACGAAGCGATAGCGATCCACCAGGAACTCGATCTCGGGAGTGGAGCTGTTCCCGTCATCGTCGTAAGTGACGGTGAGGGGCTCGAGCTGGCGGGCGATGAGTAGCGAGTTGCCGGTGAAGGTCTCCGACGCGGCGTCCGGTTCGATCTCCCCTGCGGCGTTGAACCGTGGAAGCCGCGAGCCGGGCCAGGCCGTGACGTCCGTCGGGAGCGTCAACGCGGCGCGATAGGACGCGCCGAGGCTGTCTTCTTCGAAGGCAATCCTGGCCTGCTGCACCTCGAACTGAAGCGTGTTCACCGCATTCTGGCTGAGGATGGTCAGCTCGTTGTGACTCTCATTGAACAGCGTGACCCGTATCGTCTCTTCGATCATCGAATAGACGACGATCATGATCACGCTCACGATGGCCATCACCACCGTGATCTCCATGAGCGAGAACCCGCGTTGTGCGTTGCGCATCGTCATGACCTCTTGATGAACGCGCGGTACTGGTGGAAGGAGTAGTGGAGCGGCAACTCCTGCCCGCCATTGTCGCGATAGGCCTCGACGCGCAGAACGTAGTTCCCTTTCGGGAAGGTCGAGGCCGGCGTGCTGAACGTGTAGGTGGTGCCCGCCTGGAGATAGCCCGCCGCCGGGCGTACGCCGGGAGTCGCCGGAGTGTCGTCCTTCATGTGCAACCAGGTGCGGCCATTGTCGCGACTGTAAAGGAGGGCATAGCGAACCGTCGTCGTATCGTCGACGAAGTTGGCCGGATACGAGGGTGTATACGGCCGATCGTCCCATCGCCGCCACGTGTTCGCCCACTCCACGGTGATGGCCTCGGGATCGACGAGATCGTCTTCGTCGCCGGGTGACGTGATCATGACACGGGGTAGCTGTCTCACACGCGCGGGATGCGGATTCCCGCCAAGGCTGTACCGGCCGGAGGCAAGGTAGCTCTGGATGAGGCTGAGGAACGACCAGCGGGCGATGAACGCGACGCCCGACTCACCGGTGGGCGACAGCCCATTGACGACGACGAACGCGGCGTCGTTTCCCTGGCGCATCCCGAGGAGCGAGCTGCCATGGATGTTGGTCGAGTGGCGGTAGAACTGCGCCAGCGACGTGAGCGTCGTCGCCGGTCCGTACACGTTCTGGAGGAAGTGATCGGGATTCATGCCTGTATCGTCCACGGCGATGTCGAACGGCCGGTTGTTCGAGATCGACGTCGGCATCGGCAGCTTGTAGGTGTTCGCGACCGCGGTCCCGTCCGGGGCGATGTTGCCCATCGAGTTGTCCTCGTAGCGGTGATGGAACGTGGCGTTCGCACTCCCGTTCCAGAAGAAGGTCGTGCTGCCTTCTTCCTGGGGCCGGCGCACGGCGTTGAGAAACGCGGTGCCCGCCGGAAGGCGCGAGTTGATCGATCCGCGCAGGACGCGCGAGAAGTTCCCCGCGCCCGGACCGGTCGGCAGGTTGCCGGTCGTGCTCCAGGTATTCCACTGCTCATCGGGATAGAGCTCGCCAAGCCACGTCATCGCCCACCAGTCGGTCCCGTTCTCCTGGATGTACTTCACGCCGCCCAGGTTGCTGTCGATGGTGGCGTTGGTGATCGACTGCTCGTAGCGCGTTCCGTTGCTGCCGGTGAACGGCCGCGAGGAGAGCGGAATGCTGTCATCGAATCCGTTCGAGGCGTCGTAACCGATCTCGTTGCCGATGCCGACATAGTAGTAGGAGAAACCGGTCATCGTCGTGTAGACCGCGTGGGTGCGCAGGACGGCGGTGCGGAGGATCTGGTAGATGCGCGGCACGTCGATCTCGAGATAGCCGCTGCGCGAGTTCCAGCCGTCGTTGCCGGAGGTGTTGTCTGCCGCGTTGTTCTTGATCCCGAACCAGTTGCCGCTCGTTGGCGGCCCGTCGTAGGACCATCCCGGCCATGCCGAAGCCTGGTTATTGCCCGGCGCGTGGAAATCGTCGAAGTAGCGGTTATAGCCCATGCCGAGGGGGTGACTATTCGCGCGGCCAGAGCCCACGTGGGGGCGCTTGAGATCGGCATAGGGACAGTGCCGCGGGTCACCGAGGATCTGGAAACGCTCGGTGATCGGCAGGTGCGGGTCGTTGTCGGCGTCGCCGTACAGCCAGACGTCGGTGCCGCGCCAGGCGTACGTGCGCGAAACGTTTGGATACTCGGCATCGTCGTCGGTGCCGATACGCGTCTCGACGGTGACGGTGCTGTCCGTGGGCAACTGGAATGACGGGATGGTGATCACCCAACGCGCCGTGTTCTTGGTTTCGTCGTCCGTCGCGGCGAGGTTCTTCGTAAACGCCGGGGCTGACCAGCCCTGGGGGAGATTTTCCACCGGCGACGGGATGTACTCGAGCGCGTAGAGCCGCTTGCTGGCGGCGAGACCCCCTTCGTCGCACGGGTCATCGTCCGTGACACACGGCGTTTTCAGTGGCGAGTTGTACAGCCGGATCACCGTGTCGACGCCGTCCGTCCCCGACGACCACCACATCGCTGTGGGCGCGGTGACCGGCTGAGGCGTCGACGACGTACTGGCCACTTCGTCATACTCGTCCGCGTCTCCATCGTCGTCGAAGTCGACCCCTCCGGTGATCGACACGATGTCGCTCGCCACCGGATTCCAGACGATGTCTTTCAGGGTGATCGTGATCGGCTGATCCATCCAGTCCGGCACGGCCCCGGGATTCCCGACGTTGGTGTGATACGAATAGACGCGGAGCTTGACCGCCTCGGCATTGCCGTATGTCAAACGCTCGGGATGGGTCACGACCCGCACGTTCGGCAGCGTGGCCGGCGTCTTTGCAGCATCCGAGTAGTTCCGCACGGGTGGGAAGGGAAAGAGCTCGCCGTGGAGATTGATGATGATCGCGTTGCGATACGCGTCCGGTTTCATCACCATGTCGTCGAGCAACAGTCGCAGCGTCGGCGCGTCCGCTCGATCGAGGTTGGCGGACACGCGGTCCCGGAACAACGCCAGCTCTTCGGGATAGCGGAGAGCGTTGTTGTACTGGTCGGCGAGCGAGTATGGCTTCGGATTCTCGGTGACGTCGTATCCGTTGAGCACCGTCCCGTCCTCGAGGGCGATGCGACCGGTGAAGTAATCCGGTGAGTAGTAGTTCTCGACTGCCGAGCCGCTGGGCATCTGTCCGGGATAGAAGTACACGTTCGGGATTTCGGCCGTCGAGGGAACGTCCCTGTTCACGTAGGGCGTGTAGAACGGATCGCGGCCGTACGACAACTTGCGGATCCAGTGCTGCCGGAACTGCAATCCGGGGTGGCGCGACTGCAGATCCGAGATCGCGCCTTCGACGAAGGGAACGATGTTCTGCATGTACACCCACCATCCGGGGACGTTCTCGATGGCGACCAGGTAGACGTCATACACCTGCGTTGGGGGCACGCTGTTGGGAATCGTGCTGAGCACTCCGGCGACCTCGGCGAGGACGCGTACCCCGCCCACGTCGCGCACGTACACCCTCACGTTCACCAGACGGACGTCGTTTGCGCCTTTCACACGCTGCACGGAGATGCGCCGTTCGAAAAGCCACTGGCCGCCGACCCGCTTGTTGCCGCTGGAGGGATCGGCGGGATCCGTGACCTCCGTTCGCGTGGTGAGCCTGGTCTCGTTGGTGGTGCCGTTGTCGTAGTCATCCAGCAGCACCACGGCCGAGCCGCTCTCGGTCTGGATCAGCGCCCGGAGCTCTTCGAGCATCGACACCGCTTTCTGGGTGGCGAACTGCTTGTTGACGTTGTCCTGCGTTCCCCGGAGGGCCGTGCCGATCATCGTGGTCGAGAAGGCGACGATGACTGCCACGATCCCCATTGCCACCAGCACTTCGGCGAGTGACATTCCACGTTGTTTGTCGTTGCTGCGCATTGCGTCGCTACTCATTGCGTCACCACCCACGGACTGCGGCTGAAGAGGTAGTTGCCCATCCGCAGCTTGACCTGATCGAGGATCGCGGAGTCATAGTTGATCTCCGTGACGTCGGAGCCGCCGGCGATCTGCACGGTCCCGTTCGCGATGATCGTGCCGCTGATGATGCCCGGCGGCTGCATGGTGAAATTGCCGCCCACCCAGATCACCCCGCTGTAGTAGGTATTCGACTGAGGGGTGATGATGATATTGCCGAGGACGACCAGGATGCCGCTGCCGCGGAGCTGGACGGCGGCATTGAACGTTGCGTTGCCTCGGATCACGATGAGCGCCATGTCGGGGAGGGGATCGGGAAGCTCCGATTCGTCGTCGACGACGACATCGGCCATCGCGATCAGCTCGTTCGTCGTCGAGACCCCGAATACCTTGGGGATGCTCCAGTTCGAGGCCGTGACGCCGGAGAGTTGCTGGCGCGAGTTGATCGTGCTCGCACCGCTACCGCCCGGGCTCCCCGTGCTGAATGGGTAAGCTACGTCGGCGAACACCCCGCCCTCGATCCGGGAAGGGTTGACGAGCGTGATCCAACTGCCGCGGCGAGCCACGATCGCGGCGTTCGCGTTGCCGGGCGGCCTCAGCCCGAGCCCCTGGATGTCGACCTTCATCGTGCGTCGCGCGAGGACGAAATTCGGCGCAACGTCCGGAGCCTTCGCCGCGTCGTTGCGGACGTACACGATTCCCTCGGACTCGAGCTGCCAGATCGTGCCTGCCACGTCTTTGCCCCGACGGAGGCTCACGTCCTTGACGTCGCCGCGACGAACCTCATACCGTCCCCACACCCGGCCTCTCGGTGTGATCTCGAACGACCGGACGATGCCGGCCGCGGGATCCTCGGAATCGAATATCACCGGGTCATGCTGCGGCACGTGGGTACAGACCCCACCGGCGTCGATGATCGGATCGAACTCCGTGACGGGCTGCTGCGGCTGGCGCACGAACCACGACAACCCTTCCGTGAGTCCCGCGTTTGCGCTGCTCAGCGCCTGTCCATGGGCCGCGAGCTGCCGCGCGACCGTGCGGTTCGACGTCAGCGTGATCGTCAACGTGGTCATCAAGAGCAGGAGCATCAGCGTCGACGCGAAAATGACGATGATCAGAGCTGCGCCTCGCTCACTCTCTCGTTGCTTCATCACACACACCTCTTCCCCACAGCATGCAGAGCTTTTCGGGGAACCACCGGAAATGAAAAAGGGGCGTTACGCCCCTTTGTTGGTATCGATTGACCGCCATCGATCTTCTTCTCTGCGTCACACAGTATTCGCCGCGACGTGCGTCGGTCGTCCGTCCATCGTCAGCGTCCCGTGAAAAAGGGTCGCCATGACTGCTCGATTTTGGAATGCTGCGCGCAGAGAGGCCGCGAAGAACCCACGGGCACCGGATTGCGAACCGCCGAGGTCAGATGCGAGTCACGCCGAAGACCTGTAGGTTATCGCCGAAGAACTTCGAATCGTCCTTCCACCCGACTCAACCTTCGTACGCTTTCTGCTCGAGCTCTGCCTGCGCGGCCGCGAGGCGGGCGACCGGCACGCGGTACGGAGAGCAGGACACATAATTCAGGCCGCAGGCGCGGAAGAAGCGGATCGACTCGGGATCGCCGCCATGCTCTCCGCAGACACCGACCTTGAGCTTCGGATTGGCCGCGCGACCGTCGTCCGTTCCGCGTCGCACGAGCTGCCCGACCCCTTCCTGATCGATCGACTCGAAGGGATCCTTCGGAAGGATCTTCTTGTCGACGTACTCGGGGAGGAAGGAGCCCGCGTCGTCGCGCGAGTACCCGAACGTCATCTGCGTGAGATCGTTCGTGCCGAACGAGAAGAACTCCGCGGTCGCCGCGAGCTTGTCCGCGATGAGCGCCGCGCGAGGGATCTCGATCATCGTCCCGACGAGGTAGTCCACCTTCACACCCGTCTCCTTCATCACCTCCGTGGCGACGCGGTGAGTCATGTCGGTGGTGAGCTGCAGCTCCTTGGTCGTTCCGACGAGCGGGATCATGACCTCGGGATGCACGTCGATGCCCTCTTTCCTGACCGCGCACGCAGCCTGGAAGATCGCCCGCACCTGCATCTCGTAGATCTCGGGATAGGTGATGCCGAGGCGGCAGCCGCGGTGGCCGAGCATCGGATTGAGCTCGTGTAATTGCGAGACTTTGTTGCGCAGCTCGACGAAGCCCCAGTTCATTTCCCGGGCGACGGACGAGATCTGCACCTCGGTCTGCGGAAGGAACTCGTGCAGCGGCGGATCGAGCAGCCGCACGGTCACGGGCATCCCCGCGAGCTCGCGGAAGATCCCTTCGAAATCGCCGACCTGGTACGGCAGCAGCTCGGCCAGAGCGCTGCGGCGTCCCTTCTCGTCCCGCGCCAGGATCATCTCGCGCACGCGGAGAATGCGCTCTTCCGCGAAGAACATGTGCTCCGTACGACAGAGGCCGATGCCTTCGGCGCCGAAGAGACGCGCCACGCGCGCATCGTTCGGGGTGTCCGCGTTGGTGCGGATGCCCAGCGTCCGGATCTCGTCGGCCCATTGGAGCAGCCGGTCGAAGTTGCGGTACGTCTCCGACTCCTCCTCCTTCATCGAGCCTTCGATCAGGACCTGGACGACTTCGGATGGCCGCGTGGCGAGCTTCCCGCCGAGGATCTCGCCGGTCGTACCGTCGATCGAGACCCAGTCCCCTTCTTCGAGCGGCTCATGGCCTTCGCTGCGCAGCTCCCCCTTGGCGTAGTCGACGCGCAGCGCGCCGGCGCCGACGATGCACGGGCGCCCCATGCCCCGTGCGACGACCGCCGCGTGCGACGTCAGTCCGCCGCGCGTGGTGAGGATGCCCGCCGCGCTGTGCATGCCGGCGATGTCCTCGGGGGACGTCTCGACGCGCACGAGGATCACCGGATCGTCCTTCGCCATCGAGACGGCGTGCTCAGCGTTGAACGCGATTCTTCCCGTCGCGGCACCGGGTCCCGCCAGCAGCCCGCGGCCCAGAAGGCGGCCGCCTTTCAGCGCCTTGTCCTTCTCCTGCGTGTCGAACACCGGCGCGAGGAGCTGGATGATCTGCCCGGCCTCGACGCGCTCGACCGCCTCCGTGTGCGTGATCAACCCCTCGTCGACCATGTCGCAGGCGATCTTCACCGACGCGAAGCCGGTACGCTTGCCGGTCCGCGTCTGCAGCAGGTACAGCTTCCGCGACTGGATCGTGAATTCGATGTCCTGCATGTCGCGGTAGTGGGCTTCGAGCTTCCTGTAGACGTCGACGAGCTGCTCGTAGACGTCGGGCATGGTCTCTTCGAGCGACTTGTTCGTCTCGTCGACGACCTGCTCCTTCGAGATCGGGAGCGGCGTGCGGATGCCCGCGACGACGTCTTCGCCCTGCGCGTTCGGGAGGTATTCGCCGAAGAACTTCTTCTCGCCGTTGGCCGGATTGCGCGTGAACGCGACGCCGGTCGCGCAGTCGTCGCCCATGTTGCCGAAGACCATCGACTGCACGTTGACCGCCGTGCCCCAGTCGTCGGGGATCCCGTTCAGCTTGCGGTACGTGATGGCGCGCTGGTTGTTCCAGGAGTTGAACACGGCGCCGATCGCGCCCCACAGCTGTTCGTGAACGTCCTGCGGGAAGTCGCGCCCTCCGCGGTCGCGAACGATGGTCTTGTACGTCCCCACGAGCTCCCGCAGGCCGTCGGCCGGGATCTCCGCGTCGGTCTTCACGCCGGCACGGTCGCGGAGCGCAATGAGCTCGTGCTCGAAATGCTCCCGATCGATCTCGAGCACCACGTCGGAATACATCTGGATGAAGCGGCGGTACGAATCGAGCGCGAACCGCTCGTCGCCCGAGGAAGCGACGAGCCCCTCGACGGTCTCGTCGTTCAAGCCGAGATTGAGGATCGTGTCCATCATGCCCGGCATCGACGCCCGCGCACCGGAACGGACGGAGACGAGGAGCGGCTTGTTCCGGTCGCCGAACCTGCGTCCGACCGACGCCTCGACCTTCGCCAGATTGTCGGCGACCGCCTGCTTCAGCTCGGGCGGGTAGGTCTTGTCGTGCGCGTTGAAGTACGTGCAGACCGCCGTGGAGATCGTGAAGCCCGGAGGGACGGGGACACCGATGTTGGTCATCTCGGCCAGGCCCGCGCCCTTACCGCCGAGGAGCTCCTTCATTTTCGCGTTGCCCTCGGCCTGTCCGTCCCCGAAGTAGTAGACGTAGGTCGTCATAGCGCGCGGATTATGTCCCAGAAACGAGGTCGACGCGGCTGACGAGGGCTCGATGGAGAGCGGAGCGGAGGATGGGTCCGCTCCAGTCACTTCCCGCTGCAACGAAATCGATTCGAGCAAGATTCACCCCACGCTTTCCGAGCGCGGAACGGAGTGCCTGCACCCGTGCCGCGGCATGCTGCTGATTCTGCTCCGGTGTGGCATAGCGAAGCTCGTGCGCAATGACACGCAACCGCTGTGACGACGACGAGACCAGCGAGACGACGGCGTCGAGCGTGGGAGCGCTCAACTCTTCGAGGAGACGGTCGTCGGCATCGAACGCGAGCCCATAGAGCGAGTACCGCTTCGTTCTCTCCAGGAACGCCGCCGGCCCGGCGACCGGTCCGCCGGCTGCGGGCCGGCCCGCATCACATCTCTCGCCGAACCACCCCTCCCCGATCGCGTGTACGTTCACATCTTCGAAGAAGGTCAGACCCGAGAGGTGCTCACCGTCGGGCGAGCGCGTGATCACGGCATAGCCCCACGTCCGACCCCGCATCCACATCACCATGCCCGCGCGGTTGTCTGTGCCGCCGTCGAGCACTGTCGGCGGGTCGGTGGCGATCGTCCCGCTGATCCGCGCGCCCTCCTGCTCGAGGTGTGCCGCCACGCCGTTGATCGTCCAGCAGCCGCCAAACGACGGCGTCCGCGGCGGCCCCACTTCCTCACCAATCGCGTGAACGCCGCGGAGTTGGACGTAATAGTGTCCCGCCGGATCGATCAGACGCACGCGCAGGTACTGGGCGACGGTCGGCTTCACGGTGAGGAACTGACGCTCCTCCGTTCGGGAGGTTTTCAGCGTGCCAAGCTCGCTCCACGTCTTCCCGTCCGCCGAGGCGTCGAACGCGACGCTCTCCATCACGTCGCCCCCGGCGGTGCTGATACCGACCCGCTGGAGACGCGTGGGTCCGAGCATGGAGAAGACCAGGGTCTCCTCCGGAGCCCCGGGTGCCGAGATCCAGGCGGTCTCGACGAAGCCGTCGATCGCGTGAACCGCGGAGCTCTCGAGGTGGAGCTCACCACCGCGCGACACGACGGCGCCGCCGTACATCAGGCCGAGGGCGTTGTCCACGTCGGCATCCGGCGTCGCCGGATTTGCGGTGATGACCTGGGAGCGCTTCGGCGCGGCGGGCGGATCCTCGCGGCAGGCAATGACCGCGCAGCAGAGGAAAAGGAGGATGACGGCTCGGCGGCTCACGCGCGATAGTCACGGCGGTCGACGACGATCTTCGTCACGTCGGCGATCTTCATGGCCGCCCCGCCGACTTTCCGGAGGAGCGAGAGCCGGTTCGTGCGCACGGCCTCGTCCTCCACATTCACCATCACGTCTTTGAAGAACGTCTCGAGCTCCGGTGCGAGAGCAGCGAAGGACTCGAGCGCCATGCGGTAGTCCCGGTGGGCGCTCAGCTCGCCGATCTGCGCCACGACCGCGTCGGCGAGGTCGTTGAGACGTTTCTCCGTCGCGTGCTCGAGCCGCGATGTGTCGACGCGCGACACCGCGTGCCCCTCGGTGATGTTGGCAATCCGCTTCGCCGAGTCGAGAAGCGACAGAAACTCCGGTTCGTTGCGGATGGCCTTCACGGCGCTGATGCGGTCGACGAGATCGGTGAGCGACGTGGCCCATCCCGCCTCCATCGCCGCGGCGATCTCGTCGTAGGCGAACTGCCACGCCGAGGCTTCGAGGATCGTCCGGACCCGCTCGGCGAAGAAGGCGAGCAGGTCGGACCTGAGTTGCCCGTTGCCCGTCGCCCGTTGCCCGTAGGCTTCCAGTCCCAGGTCGATCAGCTGGTCGACGCCGATCTTCACTTCCCGCTTGTCGCGATTGAGGAGGATCTGCACGATGCCCTGTGCGGCGCGGCGCAGGCCGAACGGATCTTTCGAGCCGGTTGGCTTCGCGCCGATGGAGAAGAAGCCGACGAGGGTGTCGATGCGGTCGGCAAGCGAGACGACGGCGCCGGCGATGTTGCGCGGCAGCGCGTCGTCGAGACTCACCGGTTGGTAGTGATCGTAGATCGCTTGCCAGACGTCGTCGGGAAGCCCTTCCTCGCGGGCGTAGATGCCGCCGATGCGTCCCTGCAGATCGGTGAACTCCTTCACCATCTCCGTGACGAGATCGGTCTTGCAGAGGTGCGCGGCCATCGCGACATTCGGATCGTCGAGGATGCCGCGAGCGATGCTCTCCACGCGCTTGGTCTTGTCGAGGTAGTTGCCGAGCTTCTCCTGGAACTGCAGATGAGCGAGTTGCTCGAGGCGGTCCTCGAGTTTCCGGCGCCGGTCGGTATCGTAGAAGAACTGCGCGTCGGCGAAGCGCGCGTTCGTGACGAACGAGTTCCCGTACGCGGCGTTGCCGTCCGAATCGTCCTCGTTGTCGATGACGGCGAGGAACGAGCTCGTGAGACGCTGATTCCTGTCGCGGATGGGAAGCTGCTTCTGATGCACGCGCATCACCGTCACGAGCACTTCCTCGGGGAGCGCGAGGTACTCGGGGCGAAACTGGCCGAGAACGAGGCCTGGATACTCGGTCAGATACTGCCACTGCGACCAGATCGAGGGGTCGTCCGCGGGCCTGCCGTCGACCTCCTTCGCGAGCGCGATCGCCGCCGCGGCCATCGCGTGGCGGCGACGGTCGGCATCGATGTAGACGCGCGCGACCTCGAGCTTCGTCACGTAATCGTTGTACGACGCGACGCTGAAGGACCTCGGGGCGAGCGTCCGATGTCCGACGGTCGTCGTGCCGGACTGCCTGCCGAAGATCACGATCGGCAGATGCTCGCCCTCGAACATCGAGATCACGGAGTGGATCGGGCGGATGTACGAGTGCTCGCCGGCGCCCCAGCGCATCATCTTCGGCCAGCGGATCGACTCGACGATCCCTGGGATGCGCTCCGCGAGGATCTCCCGCGTGTCCCGGCCGGTGATCTTCTTCCGGATCGCGACATACGCCTCACCGGAGTCGAGCACGTCGGCCAGCGTTGCACTCTGCTTCTTCAGGAATCCGAGGAGCGCCGGCGTCGGCTTCCCATCCGCGTCGTAAGAGGCCTTGCGAGGCGGTCCTTTCACTTCCTGCTCGCGGTCTTCCTCCCGGAGCGGGAGATTCTTCAGCAGGAAGATGATGCGCCGCGGCGTCGTGCAGACGCTGACCGCATCGGAGAGCGCGCTCAGGCGCTCGCGCAGCGTGGCCGCGGCCGCGTCGTGCATCCACGCGGGGATCTCTTCGGTGAGCAGCTCGAAGAAATAGTTGGCAGTCGGCAGTTGGCGGTTGGCAGGAGAAGACGATATCGACATCGGGGGTCACGCTCCTGTCGACTGCAAACTGTCAACTGCAGACTGCAGCAGGGGAAAACCGAGCTCCTTGCGCGCCTCGAGGTACTGCTCCGCGCATCGCACGGCGAGATCGCGCACACGCTTGATCACTCCCACGCGCTCGGTCACCGACACCGCACCGCGCGCGTCGAGCGTGTTGAACACGTGTGAGCACTTGAGGGTCCAGTCGTAAGCCGGAAGCACGAGCTTCGCGTCGAGGCAGCGACGAGCCTCTCCTTCATACATGTCGAGGAGCTTCCAGTGCATGCCGACGTCCGCCGTCTCGAAGTAGTACTTCGAAAACTCGTACTCGTCCTGCTTGCGGACGGCGCCGTACGGAACACCCGCTGTCCACTGGATGTCGAACACGGACGACTCCCGCGCGAGGAACATCGTCAGCCGCTCGAGCCCGTACGTGATCTCGGCGGAGATGGGCGCCAGATCGATGCCTCCCGCCTGTTGGAAGTAGGTGAACTGCGTGATCTCCATCCCGTCGAGGAGAATCTGCCACCCGACACCCCACGCGCCGAGGGTGGGAGACTCCCAGTTGTCTTCTTCGAACCGGATGTCGTGGCGGGTGAGATCGAGGCCGAGCGCGCGGAGCGAGTCGAGATAGAGCTCCTGCACCTCGAGCGGCGACGGCTTGAGGATCACCTGAAACTGATAGTGTTTGCCAAGACGGAACGGGTTGTCGCCGTACCTGCCGTCCGCCGGACGGCGGGAGGGCTGAACGTAGCCGACGTTCCACGGCTCCGGCCCGAGGACACGGAGGAATGTCGCGGGATGCATGGTCCCGGCGCCGACCTCGAGGTCGAGCGGCATCTCGATGATGCAGCCCCGCTCGGCCCAGAAGTTCTGGAGCTTGAGGATCAGGGACTGGAAGGTAACGCGCGACATCGGGCGCGCAGTATAGGACGATAGGACGGATAGGACGAATAGGACGGATAGGGAGAGCGGAGAGACGTCCTATGGATCCTCGTCCTGAGAGTCGTGGTGATCCTCGTCCTGTGAGTCCTGCTGTCCTCGCGTGTCCGTCGTCGTCGGTGGCGGCGGCGGCTCTTCCTCTTCTTCCGTGGGCTTCTGCTCGGGCGGCTTCGTCGTGTCGGTCTGCGTCGGCGGCTCGGTCTCGGCTGGCGGAGCCGTATCAGTTGGCGGAGCCATATCAGTTGGCGGAGCAGGCTTCGGTTCCGGGGCGGGCTGCGGCGCCGGTGGCGGAGTCACCGGACGCGGCTGCGGCCGCGGTTCCGGGCTCGTGGTCGAGGGTCGATCGACCGGCCGCGAAGGTGCGGGCTGCGGTGCCGGCGATGCCGAGGTCTGCGGCGGTGGCAACGGAGTGGGAACTGGGGATGTCGTGGCAGGCGGAGCAGTCATCGGCACGCCCGCCATGGCGTTGGGCGTCAGCGGCTCAGGCGCTGTTCCGACGGCGTTGGGATCGATCGTGAACGAGGTCGTCGTATCGGCGTTCGTCCCCGTGATCGCCGGCAGCACTTCGCCGGGTCCGTGGATCGTCGACGTCACGCCGGCGGCCGAGCCTTCCTGCACGGTCTCATAGCTCGCTTGTTCGCCGCGCCGAGCGCCGTCGCCGCCACACGCCACACCAACCAATGCAACGAAGGTCAAAGGTAACATCAGCTTGCTTTTCATGGCCGTCCTGTCCTCATCGAATCGCAAGCGGAGTGCCACATCGCGCCGGCGCCGAACTGCCAATGTAACGCTTCGCCAGCGAGCTGCAAATAACAGCTTGACGCCAAGCGCGGGAGGGAGCACGATCATCGCCGCCATGCGTTGCCTTGCCCCGCTCCTTCTGTTCGCTTTTCCGCTTCTCGCACAACTCCCGCCGGGCACGGCGCGCGTGCAGTTCCCCGAGGGGAACCAGATGACCGACGCGTCCTTCTTCGCCGCGACCGCGGACGGCACGCTTTGGGCGGCGTCGCTCATCGACGACGACCTCGAACGCATCCACGTCGCCGGCGGCACGGAGAGCCTCACCGTCCCCTGGCGCGGCACACGCTCGATGACCGCTGGCCCCGACGGCGCGTTGTGGGCCGGCGGCAGGGGCTGGGTAGCCCGCGTGGATCCTGCCACTGCCGCTGTACAGCGCTGGCCGATCGGCACGCACGCGGTGGCCGAGCACATGCTGCCCGGACCCGACGGGAACCTCTGGTTCCTCCAGGGAAGCTCTGTCGCCCGCATGCGTCCGGATGGGAAGTTCGTCTCGGCGTACGGCGCGGTGCGGGCGACCGGAGCGGCCTTCGGCACCGACGGCGCGCTCTATCTCGCCGCCACCGACAAGCTCGTGCGCGTCACCGCAGCCGGCGAACAGGCGACATTCCCGGCAGACCTCCAAGACGAGCTGTTCGCCGGGCCCGGTTTCCTGTGGAGCGGTACGCGGAGAATCTCCGATCCGCAGGCGCAGGCTGTCACGGAGATCGTGAAGCTGAGCTACCGCGGCGAACGGGTCGCAACGTACCGCCTCCCGATGACGCCGCTCGCGTCCGATCCCCTCGGCAATCTCTGGCTGCGCGGCGCGACCACCGAGGGCGACATCGTCGGACAACTGAGCCCCTTCGGCGTGCTCACACGCTTCGGTCCACTGCCGGCGCTGCCGTCCAGTGATTGCTTCCCGAGGAACTACGGCGGTATCGCGTTCCTCCCCGACGGACGCGTGGCGATGTCCGATTACTACTGGGCGATCCTGTCGCTCGGCCATCCGTGCCGCCTGGTCCCGAAAGCGGAAACGTTTCGGAACACGGTGACGATCCTCGATCCCCGAATGGCTCCGGTGCTCTCGGTCGAGCCGCTCGACCCGACCCGGCGCCGCACCGTCCGTCGCTAGCCGGCACGGCCGGCAGCGCTGGTCGCTCCGCCTTACGGCACGTTCGTGAATGGGGTCGACGTCCACGGCTTCGGGCGGCGCAGCGCCCCTGAGATTTCTGCCGCGCAGGCTCCTAGTGTCGTGTCACGGCTAAAAACGTGGGTTGTTTGCGAGCGCCGGTGGGTCGGATGCGAGCCGCCGCGACGCAGGCGATGCTGGGACATCGTCGAGGAGCGGCGGCGCGGCAGACGGCCCGCCGTCGCCGCAAAGAACCCACGTTTTTAGCCGTGACACGACACTAGTGCCCTCTTACCGCTACGCGGGCGAGGACACGCGCGCCTCTTCGCCGCTGCGCGAGCGAGGCGACGCGCGCCGCATCCACAGCGCACCCCATTCCGCGCGCAGCCACAGTTTCAAGCCGCGCAGCACCATCCGCAAGGGCGCGACGCCGAGGTTGAAGTAGGCGACGATGCGCCGTCCGTCGTTGTACAGGCCCGCGCAACCCGCTGCGCGCCGTTTTTCCGCGATCGCCTGGAAGCGGCGGTTGTACGTCCGCATCATGTGGTAGCTGAGGAACGCCGGCTTCGGCCCCAGGACCGGCATCCAGTCGAAGCGCTTCAACAACTTGTAGGCGGGCATCACCACGAAGATGTAGTACTGGGCGGTATCGATCAGCATGGCCGCGCTGAGCAGGTCGCCCTCGCCCATGTAGAAGTACTTGTCCTTGTACACCGCGCGAAAGAAACGCCAGTACGAGCGGACGAACGTCTCGTTGTGCTCCGCGATCCGCGCGGTGAGCTCCTCGCCCATCCGGTCCCTTTTGATCATCTCCACCGTCGCCTCGACGGTGAATGACGCGTGGTCGAGACCCGGCGAGTAGTACGGATCGAGGAACGCGGCCGCGTCACCGAGGAGCGACCAGCCGCGGCCCATGTACTGCTTCGTCGCATACGCGAGACTCGAATAGAAACGCAGGTCTTCGAGACGCGGCTCCGCGCCATCGAGCAGTTCCGCGAGCGACGGGATGGCCTTCAGAAACGCGACGAAATCCTCGGCGCGGTTCTTCGACTGATGCAGCTCGACGAGGCGCTTGTCGAACACGACGCCGACCGACGTCTCGCCGTTGCCGAGCGGGATGACCCAGATCCAGTACCCGAAGCCGGTGTAGTGGTTCGTGCCGAGACGGCGCGAGCCGACGTTGCCGGCAGCGATGCCGGCCCGTACGGCGAGGTCGTCGATGTGACGGACGTTCTTCCAGCGGCACCAGATCGCGGCGGTGGGATGCTCTTCGTTGCGCTCGATGAGATCGAGCTTCCGGCCGAGGAAGCTCGCGCGGCCGGTTGCATCGAGGAGCCAGCGGCAGGAGATCTCATGCGTTGCCCGTTGCCCGTTGCCCGTTGCCCGTGCAGCTGCGTCGTCGGCACCGGCCACGGGCAACGGGTCGCGGGGTACGATCGTCACCGTGTGCTCGAAGTCCCCGATCACCACGTCCGTCACCCGCGCGCCGCGCCACAGCTCCGCCCCCTCGGCAACCGAGGTTGCGAGGAGGTGCTCGTCGAGGGCGTCGCGGCGGAGCTGGAACGCGGGAACGGTGCTGCGAATGAACCCGCCGGTCTCGCTCGCATTCGCATGGCCCGTGACCTTCTCGTTCGCGAACCAGTAGCGCAACCCCTCCTTCGGAAGATGCTCGTTCTCGAGGTGCTGCCACATGGCGAGGCGGCGCGTGAGGAACATCGCCGACATCTCGGTGGTGGCCTCGCCGACCTTCTCATCGAAGCGATCGGCCTTCTCGACAATCAGCACGCGCAGGTCGGGGCACTCGCGGCGGAGCAGGATCGCGGCGGACGCGCCGCTGAAGGCGCCGCCGAGGATCACGACGTCGTAGTGCTCGGACATTTCGTGCTGCAAGAGTAACGCGCCCCGGTTCATTCTGCGCGCCAGAAACCTAGCCTGGCTAGGCTAGGCGCGCTGCGCCGCTCGAAGCCGCCACGGTGAATGCATCCGTGAGGTGCCGTAGGGCGGAGCAACCAGCGCAGCCGGCCGGGCCGGCGCAGCAGAGATCAGCTGCCGGGCCGCATCTCCGGGTCGAGGCGGTCCGCCCACCAGTCGAGGAGCAGCACGAGGAGCAAGCCGATCACAGCCAGACCGATCGCGATCCCGACGTCGCCCGTGAATGCGTCAGGCAGGACGTTGTGCTGCACGGTCGGAATGCGCTCGCCATGGCTGCCGATCATGAACTCGACGTCCACCTTCCACGGCCACACCTTCCGCAGGCTGCCGAGCATGAGCCCGGTGAGCACGGCGACGGTGACGTTGTGAAAACGCCGGAAGAGCCAGCCGAGAACTTGCGAGAACGCGATGATCCCGAGGCCGGCGCCGAGGGCGACCCAGATGATGTCGAGGACATCGCGGCGGTTCACCGCGTTCAACACGTACTGGTATTTGCCGAGCAGCACCAGGATGAACGCACCGGAGATTCCGGGGAGGATCATGGCGCAGATGGCGACGGCGCCGCTGAGGAAGAGGAACCACCACGCGTCCGGTGTCTGCAGGGGAACGAGACCGACGAGGACGTACGCGAACACGGTCCCGAGGAGCAGCGCGATCCAGAGAGACAGCCGCCAGCGGTCGACGCGACGCGCCACCGCGACCACGGAGGCCAGAACGAGCCCGAAGAAGAAGCTCCAGACCATCGTCGGCCGGTTGTGAAGCAGCCACTCCAGCAGGCGCGCGAGCGTGAGAATTGCCAACCCGATCCCGCTCAGTACCGACAGGAGGAACTTCCAGTTGATGATCGAGAAGACCTCGCGGATGCGGAAGCGCGTCAGCGCACGCAGGAAGCGTGGCTGCCCGAACTCCCGGATCGACTCGATGAGCTCCTCGTAGATCCCGAGGATGAACGCCATCGTGCCGCCCGACACACCGGGGACGACGTCCGCCGCTCCCATGCAGAAGCCACGGGCCACGAGACCGACATACTCGACCGGGGTGCGCCGGCGGGATGCCGACCGCTCGGCGGGGATTTCATCAGAGGGCTTCTGGGAGTCAGTCATCAGGCGCGGCGGATGATGCGGGAACAGCGCCCGAAATTCAATGGCCCAACTGCACAGCTCAGAGGCTGGCTAGTGTCGTGTCACGGCTAAAAACGTG
>CAZLGP010000317.1:0-5408 GCA_964558905.1 uncultured Thermoanaerobaculia bacterium
ATCGAGAGAGCGAGGTGACACGATGAGCGCGATCCTGATCCACGAGGTCGGCCCCCGCGACGGCCTGCAGATCGAGAAGCAGATCGTCCCGACGGCGCGGAAGATCGCCTGGATCGAGACGATCCTGGAGTCTGGCGTCGACATCGTGCAACTCGGATCGTTCGTCAATCCCGAGCGCGTCCCGCAGATGGCGGACACCGAGCAGCTCTTCGCGCGCTTCCGCGGGAGCAACTTCTCCGCGCTCGTCCTGAACGAGAAGGGTTTCGAGCGCGGGCTGGCGTGCGGTGTGGAGCTCTTCTGCATGGGCGCGTCCGCGAGCGATGCGCACAGCCGCAAGAACACCGGCATGAGCACGGCCGAGGCGATGACGCGCATCATCGCGATCGCGCAGCGCGCGTTGGCCGCCGGCGCAAGGGTGCAGGTCTCCGTGCAGTCGGCGTTCGGCTGCGGATACGAAGGCGCGATCCCGGAGCAGCGCGTGCTCGACATGGTCCAGCGCTATCTCGACGTGGGCCTGCTGCAGATCAGCCTCGCCGATACCGCGGGGCACGCACACCCGGCGCAGGTCGAGGATCTCTTCGGCGCCATCCGGACGCTCGCACCGGCGGCGACGCTGGCCTGCCACTTCCACGACACGTACGGCCTCGCCCTCGCGAACTGCTACGCCGCGCTCCGCTCGGGCGTGCGCTCGTTCGAGTCCGCGGTGGGCGGCCTCGGCGGATGCCCGTTCACGGCAGTCAGCGGCGGCAACGTGCCGACCGAAGATCTCGTGCACCTGCTCCAGCGCATGGGCATGCGCGGCGACATCGCGCTCGCGCCGCTCATGAGCGCGGCGACGTCCGCCCGCGAGATGGTCGGGCACGCGTTGCCGGGCCGGGTTCATGTGACCGGGCCGGTTGGGGCCCTCTTATGAGTCTCCCAGTCTCCGAGTCTCCCAGTCTCCGAGTCTCAAAGTCTCAAAGTCTCAAAGTCTCAAAGTCTCAAAGTCTCAAAGTCTCAAAGTCTCAAAGGCCCACCCGCCCATGGGCTCGGGGGAGGGTGGTGGCCTTCTTTGAGAGTTTGAGACTTTGAGACTTTGAGACTATGAGACGCAGAGACGCTACGCCTCCGAACTCACAGGGGAACCAATGAAGATTCTCGAAAACGTGCGTGTGCTCGACATGACCAACGTCCTCGCCGGGCCATTCGCGACCGAGCTCCTCGCGCTCCTTGGCGCGGAGGTCATCAAGATCGAGAACCCCTCCGGCGGCGATCTCGCGCGCAAGCTGGGCTGCGTGACGAAGCTCAATCAGGAGCTGATGGGGACGAGCTTTCTCGCGCAGAACGCGAACAAGAAGTCTCTGACGCTGAATCTGAAGTTCGATGCGGCGAAGGAGATCTTCCTGAAGCTGATCGACGGTGCGGACGTGCTGGTCGAGAACTTCCGGCCCGGCGTCATGGACCGCCTCGGCCTGGGCTATGCGACGCTCACGGCGCGCAATCCGCGGCTCGTGTATTGCGCGATCTCCGGCTTCGGCCAGACCGGGCCCGACGCGCACAAGCCCGCGTACGACCAGATCATCCAGGGCCTCAGCGGCGTCATGGCCATCAACGGCGACGAGAGGCTCAATCCGCTGCGCTGCGGCTTTCCGGTCGGTGACACCGTCGGCGGCCTCAATGCCGCGTTCGCGATCCTGGCGGCGCTGTTCCATCGCGAGCGGAGCGGCGAGGGGCAGATGATCGACGTGGCGCTGCTCGACTCCATCATGCCGATGATGGGCTGGGTCGCGGCCAACCTGCTGATCGGCGGCCAGCAGCCGCAGCTCATGGGCAACGACAATTTCACCGCGGCGCCGTCGGGCACGTTCCGCACCGCCGACGGCTTCATCAACATCGCCGCCAATCAGCAGCAGCAGTGGGAAGACCTCGCCGAGGTCCTCGGCGTCCCCGAGCTCGAGAGCGATCCGCGGTTCCAGGAACGAGACACGCGCAAGAAGAACCGCGCGCTGCTGACCCCTCTCCTCGAGGCACGTCTGGCCACCGCGCCGACGTCGCGGTGGGTGGAGGCATTGAACGCAAAGGGCATCCCCTCCGGCGGTATCGCGACTCTCGAAGAAGCCCTCACGTCCCCGCAGGTCGCGCACCGCCAGTCCATTCAATCGATCGAGGACCCGCAGCTCGGCGCGCTGAAGCTTTTCACCCTGACCGCGAAGTTCTCGAAAACCCCCGGCGAGCTCGAGTCGCCTCCACCGCGGTTGTCGGAGCATACGGAGGAGATTCTCGAAGCAATGGGTTACTCGAACGCCGACGTTGCCTCGCTGCGCGCGTCAGGCGCCGTGTGAGCGTCACATCGACGAAGCGATGCGCAAGGTGATCGCCGCGTATCCCTCGGCGCCAGGATGGAAGCGATCGAGTGCGCTGATCCGATCGTCGCGCTGCAGGAGATCGCAGATGCGAACCACCGTCACGCGGTGGTCTTCCGCAAATCGCGCGATGAGTCGAGCGTCCCAGCGATTGACCTGCGTGTCGAGCCACGCACCCAGGCGTGTGTGTCGATACGGGTTGTATGAGCTGCGTAGACAGCGAAGGACCTTCCAGCACGCAACGAAGAAGATCCTTCGCCGTCTGCGCGTCTTCCAATGACATCGAAGATGTCGTCCCCTTCATCAAGGCCGGTCAGGTAGTGCAGCGTGCCCAAGGCTTGGCCAACCAGCGCCGCCGGCCGTGCCGGCTTCTAATGACATCGAAGATGTCGTCCCCCTCATCAAGGCCGGTCAGGTAGTACAGCGTGCCCAAGGCTTGGCCAACCAGCGCCGCCGGCCGTGCCGGCTCAGGATGACACGTTCGTCGAAAGCGGCTCCCTACGCGCCGGCCAGGATGTGCGCGACTACGTCCCGTGCGGAGTAGCTCGATGAGCCATTGCGGAAGAAGCGCGAAATCTCCTGGAGGTCGTCCCCCGCGGTGAGCAGCGGGAGCTCCGCGCCGCCGTCGCGGCGTTGCCCGTGTCCGATGTTCGCGATCAGGGCATTGCAGAGACATTTGCGCCCGAGGGTATCGGCTTCGAGGCCTCCCTTGGCGATGTACGCGTCGACCGGCTCTCCCGGGCAGCGGAATCCGACCAGGCCGTCGGTCTTTCGATACGCCTGCCGCAGATATCCGAGATCGCAGATTCGCTTGCGGGATTCATAGAGCGCGGCTTCGGAGAGGCTTCCGTCGAGCTGGGCGACCTTGAAGGGGAATCCTGTCGGAGAGGCCAGGGGATCCGTAAGAACCGCCACCTCGCCGTCGCGTGCTCTGCTCAATACGGCATTGCGGTATTCGGGGGCGAGTCCGGACTCCTCACAGAACGCGAACGCCGTTCCGACCTGCACTCCGGAAGCGCCGGCAGCGAGTGCATCACGGAGCTGTTCGGGCGTCGCATAGCCGCCGGCGAGCCAGAACGGAACGCCGAGCTCGCGGAGTTTCTCGAGGTCGACGCGGTCTTTGTCACCATAGAGCGGCTGGCCCTCGGCATCGAGCCGTGCTTTCCCGCGCGGAGGTGCATTGTGACCTCCGGCCGTGGGTGACTCGACGACGAGACCGTCGACGCGTCCATTCGAGCGCCTGAGCATCGTCGTGGCGAGTGCATTGGAAGAGATGATCGCGAGAAAGCGCGGGCGCTCCAGCGCCGGCGGCGTCGTGGTCTCGAAGTAGCGCGCCGGGTCGAATTCGAGGCGCGAAACGTCCTCGGCGGATGTGCCGGCGACGGTGAGCTCGTACGTGGCAGACTGGTTTGCGCTGAGTCGATCCAGCACGCCGGGAATCCGGATGGGGATGCCCGCGCCGATCAGCACGTACGCAACTCCGGCCAGGAGCGCGCCATAGATCGACGGCAGGAGCGGGAGTTGAATCTTCTCCAGGTAGTTGATGCCGACGGGCTGGTCGTGCCCCTCGCGCGCGAGGAAGACCTCGACGAAGTTGCCGACCATGCACAGCTCCTCGGCCTCGGCGGCTCCGCGCAACGTGTGCATGGGAGTCATCGCGTACGGTTGCGACTTCACTCTCCCGCCGGGAATGAAGTACTTCGCGACCACGCGCTCGGCGATCTCGCGGAACGGAAAGTGCTCGACCGCGCGCCGCACGCTGCCGTCCGCGTCACCATCCTGAAGGCGGCGCGCGAGGATCACATCGAGCGCGATTCCCGAGACGACACCGAGCTGGCCCAGCGATGAGACGGCGCGTGCCAGGCGCCAGGACGAAACACCGGCCCCCATCCCCCCTTGAATGATCTTCGGCAGGTTCATGGTGTAAGGCGTTGCAGCGTACGGCCGACCCGGCACATGGACCGGTGTTGGGTGTCACCTATCGATGTTTGCGTGACGGAGGAAGGCAGAAGGCAGAGGGCAGAGGGCAGAAGGCAGAAGGCAGAGGGCAGAAGGCAGAGGGCAGGGCGCGGAGGGCACGGGAGAGACGGCGGTGGCGATCTTCAGCCTTCTCCTTTTGCTTTCTGCCTTTTGCTTTCTGCCTTCTGCTTCTGCCGGCCCGCTACTTTGCGCTCAACGCCATCTGCTGCATCATCCGTTCGTTCTTGAGGTCCTGCAGCGTGTACACCCACTGGCTGTAGTCCTCGGAGCCCTTGAACTCGATGAGGGCCTTGCCTTTGGCGTTGGGGCGCACCGCCACGAACGGGCCGACGTAGTCGGCCGGCGAGGCTTCGGGATTGAGCTTGCTCGGCGGCTGGGCAGCGCCGGGCTGCCCTTGAGGTTGCTGCTGTGGTTGTGTCGGGCTCCGACCCACGCCGACGCCGGCTTGCTGGCCGGGCGGCGGGATGCCGGCGGCGCCCGCCGTCGCTTCGATCGCGTTCGGCGGGACCATGATCCAGTCGTCTTCATTTCCCGTGAGCGGCATCGCCCACTCGCCCGTGCCGCGGAGCATGCGCGGCCGGCGCGCCTCCTGGAGCTGCTCGAGACTGACGGGAAGGCCCTGGTGCTTGCGCTCCCAGTTCTCGATCCCCCGTGCGAACTGCTTCATCAGGAAGATGGTCTGGCGCTCCCGCTCGCGGCGCATGACCAGCGACCACTGCGTCGGAACGGTGTACGCGATGATGATGGAGATGATCGTCAGGATCACGATCAGAGCGGCGAGGGTGAATCCCTGTTCGGTTGACGGTTGGCGGTTGGCGGTTGGCGGGAGAGACGCGGACGGGGAGGCTGGCGAGGCTGGCGCGGAGCGGGTCCCCCGCCAACCGCCAACTGCCAACCGCCAACCGAATCTAGCCCGCATTTCTCACAGCCTTTCTGCTGCGACAGCCGATAGCGGCCTGTCTGCTTCGCCGCACGACGATTTTGCTCCTCAACATAGTGTCAACTATGCTTTCGTCGCGAAATCGCCGTGCGACTCGCATCCAGGCCACTCTCGGCTGTCTCGCGACGAAAGGCTGTGAGAAATGC
>CAZLGP010000318.1:0-5332 GCA_964558905.1 uncultured Thermoanaerobaculia bacterium
AGTGGCCTGGATGCGAGTCGCACGGCGATTTCGCGACGAAAGCATAGTTGACACTATGTTGAGGAGCGAAATCGTCGTGCGGCGAAGCAGACAGGCCGCTATCGGCTGTCGCAGCAGAAGGGCTGTGAGAAATGCGGGCTAACGAGCTCTCCATCATCTCCGGCGCGATGGTACGGCGCATCCTCGAAGGACGCGAGGACCTCGTTCTGGAGGCGGTCTCGGACGCCTATCTCGCGCACGGGGCCGAACAGGCGAAAACTCCGCGGACGCAGCCGTTGTTCACGAACGGCGGACGTTTCTTCGCCATGCCCGCCAGCCTGGAGGACGAGAGGCCGATCGTCGGCGTGAAATGGGTGGCGTCCTTCGTCGGGAACGTATCCAACGGCGGCGAGCGGGCCTCGGCGCTGTTGATCGTCAATGACGCCCGCACCGGCCGGCCCCTCGCCATCGTCGACGGCACGCTGATCAGCGCGAAACGGACGGCGGCCGGCGTCGCCGTCGCATTACGGCATCTCGTCTCGCGAGAGTCCACACGCACGCTCGCTCTCGTCGGCTGCGGTCCGATTCATTTCGAGGTGCTGCGGTTCATCGCTCACCTCTTTCCGCTTCGCCAGGTGCACCTGGTCGATCTCGATCCGGCGCGGGTCGACAGTTTCGCCGGCCGGGTTCGGGCGGAGTTTCCATCCATCGAGCCGGTCGTCTCGACCCTCGACGCGGTTCTGCGCGAAGTAGATGTGGTCAGCATCGCCACGAACACCTCCACCCCGCACATCATGAGCCTGCCGGAGCGTCCGTTCGTGCTGCTGCACATCTCGTTGCGCGATCTCGCGCCGTCCGTGATCGCCGGGGTCTACAACATCGTCGACGACGTTGAGCACGTCTGCAGTGCGCGCACCTCCGTTCATCTCGCCACCGAGGAGACCGGCCGGCGCGATTTCATCCGCGGCACGATCCCGGGACTGCTCTCCGGCGCGTTCCATTACGAGCGTCCCTCCGGGCCAACGGTCGTCTCCCCGTTCGGCCTCGCGACGCTCGACCTGGCCGTGCTGCGCGTGATCCTCGCGCACGCCGAGGGACACCCCGACCTGACGCGCATCCCCGACTTCCGCGGCGGCGTCTGGACGTAGGGGCGGCGTCTACTTTCCGGCGATCTCCGGCAACGGCTCTCCGGTGCATCCTGAAGGGAACTTCGTTCGCAGTCGTGCGGCCAGCGTCGGGGCGACGTCGATGGTGGAGATCCCGCGATGGATCATGGCCGCGGGAACGTTCGCGCCGGCGAAAGCGACCGGCACGTACGTGTCATACGCCCAAGGCGACCCGTGCGAGAGGAACATGGGGCCGTGCGTCTCCGTGTCGTCGACCTGCCAATACGGGTCCTGGACGACGTAGACGTTCCCTGAACGTCCGGCGTGATAGCTATTGCGGATCTGGGCGACGGTGTGGGCGTCGTTGTCGAGGCCGGGGCTGTGCGGAGCGCTGTTGGCGATGGCCAGGGAGATGCCGTCGAGTTTCAATACCGCCCCGGCCACGACGCGCTCGACTTCGATGGGATCGAGCGAGTTTTGCTCCATGACGTTGTCGCACAGGTAGAACCACGGGTGGCTGTATTCGCCGATGATCCCGTCGACGCCGTATCTCGCCTGCACTGCCGCCTCCGCGGCGTCGCGGATCGCTTTCATGGAGATGCGGCCGGTGCCGATCTTCAGGGTCTGGAGATATTCGGGATAGTCGGCCATGCCGTGGTCGCCGGCGAGCACGATCAGCGTGTTCTTCAGGCCGACTTCCTTGTCGATGAATGCGAACAGTTGCTCCAACGTGCGGTCGAGGCGCAGCAGGGTGTCTTCGTTCTCCATGCTGGACGGACCGAACCAATGGCTGCCGAGGTCGAGGGCAGAGAAACTGATGGACAGATAATCGGGGATGGCGTCCTTTCCGAGCTGCTCCTGCTGTACGAGCTCTTTGGCGAACGTCGCCAGAAGCTCGTCGGCGAAGGGGCTGATCGAGAGGGCGTCGTAATAGGAGCCGGCCGTGGCGATCTTGTGCGGAAAGGTCCGGCCGAACTGCAGCCCTTCCAGCATCTGCATGTTGTTCTCGGGAGGCGTGCCGGCCGGATACTGGTTGTTCACGTCGCGATAGACGTAGGTCGCCTTGTCCTGGAGGAGGTTCCAGGTCGCGTCCTTGTACTGATCGACGACGCCTTTCCCGCACCACGTCGTCAGCCATTCCGGATAGGTCGTGTAGTAGTAGGTGCTGGAGACGAAACAGCGCTTGTCCGCGGCGAACCAGAACGCCTTTCCGCTGTGTCCGGCCATCGGCACGGCGGCCCGGTCTTTCCACGAGATCCCGAAGACCTTCGACCGCCCGGCGTTCCGGAGCATCAATTCGTCGCTGAAGGTCGTGGTCAGGATCGACTCCGGCGTGGCACCGCCGGGAACGGGCATCAGCTCCGAGTCCTCCACCGATCCGGACGTCGTGTCGGACGTTTCGTCGTCCGCCGGCTTCGGAGAGCAGATCCCGGCCTCGGGATCGTCCGCGGATTGCTTGGAGAAGGCCTTGTCGCCGATCAGGCCGTGCCGCGACGGCTGTGCGCCGGTCGCCAGCGTGCCATGGCCGACGATGGTCTCGGTGTGCGAGTGCGGATGATGGGCGGACGCATACCAGGTGCCGTTCTTCAGAAAATAGCGAAACCCTCCCTTGCTGAAACGGTCCTGATACCGCAACGGTAGATCGCCGCGCAGCTGATCGACGGTGATCTGCAGGACGAGTCGCGGCAACTCCTCGGGTGCTTGGGCGTTTGCCGGCGCCCACCACAATGAGATCGAGAAGGCGATCAGCGCAACGAGAGGATGCTTGACGACGGGTTGTTTCATGGACTCTCCGATCAGACCAAAAGCTCATCCTGCCAGGCGTCGGCCAGAGGCTCCAGCAGCTTCGTGGCCGGGGTCAGCTCCACGCGCGCGCGGCGCGCAGAGGTCGAGAAAAGCTCTCTGTGCGTCTCCAGAATGCGCACCAGATGCGGGTAGACCTGATATTCGTCGAGCACGCGCTGCTTGGACTGGAGAATCAACTCGCGCCCTTTCCCGTATGCGTCTTCCTCGAGGGCCTGTTCGATGGCCCGGATGCTCGCCTTGTAGTCCAACAGGTCGATGGGAACGAAGCTCCCGGAGGGGAAATAGTCGCCGATGTTCGGGCAGCCGTAATACAGCGGCATGGTCTCGCATAGGTAGCAGTCGGCGATCTTCTCCGTCCAATAGTCGGGGAATCGATCCGCCTCGATGGCCAGAGAGTACTTGTACGGCGCGAGCGCCCGATATTTGTCGTCGCAATAATGGCCGGAGCCCTGGATGCTGCCGTAGACGTCGATCCTGTCCTTGAAGTGGCCGATCAGGCGGTTGATGAAGGCGAAGCGCTGGCGGTGGAGCTCCAAAGCGGTCTTGTCCGAGGCGACCACCGCGAGCACGCCGGTCTTCCGCGGCTCGTCCTTCTTCAGCTGGTCGTACGTCCGTTTGATCCACCAACCATCGACGCAGTGGGAGCGGATGATGTTCGTGCCGGGAATGTCGGCACGCCAGGTGAGTATCCAGTCGTACTGGCTGAGGTAGGCCGGGGCGTAAGAGCGCACATATTCCGGCTCGCTGAGGACGATGATGGTGTTGCCCTCCGGCATCGACACCGACTCCCGCTCCGGGACGGACTCGAGGACGATCCAGTAATCGCACTCCTCGACGTCGCTATTGACCTCGAACTGGTAATTGCCCCAGATGCCGCTGTTTCCGGGACTCTGTCCCAATGCGCCGGAGTTGTCATGACCATAGGTCTTGCGAGGGTGGGACAGCTTGACGATCGACCGCTTCTCCAGCATTCCGGTTCCTCGGCGCACGAATTCTTCGACCAGCGACGGACATCGCTCACACTTTCGAGACTGACTTGCGGACGGCCGTGAATATAATTCGCCGGTCCGGCGATGTCAAAATCAGAAGGAATCCTGCCGCTCGTCGTGCCCAACCCGCATCCGCGCGTCACGCCCGGCTCCGGCGAGGAGCTCGCCGCCTGGTATGGCGGTCGTCGGCAGCAGCTCGATCAGTGGCTACTGCGACACGGCGCGCTTCTCTTTCGCGGGTTCGGGATCGAATCGGAGGAGGCTCTGGGCAGCGTCGTCGAGGGTATTGGCGGTCCGGCGCTCGACTATGTCGACGGCAACTCCCCCCGGCGGAAGCTGGGCTCGGGCACGTACACGTCGACCGACTACCCGCCCGAGTTCTTCATCTCCCTTCACAACGAGCTTTCGTACTCGACGCGCTGGCCGGCGCGGCTCTTCTTCTGCTGTGTCACAGCCCCCGCCGAGGGAGGCGAGACACCGCTGGCCGACAGCAGGGCCATTCTCCGGCGGCTGCCGGACTCGGTGCGCGAGGCATTCGTGACCAGGAACGTGAAGTACGTGCGCAACCTGCACGGCGGGAACGGGTTCGGCCCGTCGTGGCAGCAGACGTTCGAGACCGACGACCGCGCGGACGTCGAAGCGTTCTTCCGCGACACGGAGACCGGCGTCCGCTGGAACGACGACGGCAGCCTCACGGTCACGCAAATCCGCCCGGCGACCGCCACCCATCCGGTGACGGGAGAGGCGGTCTGGTTCAATCAGGCGGACCAGTTCCATCCCTCCACTCATCCGAAGAAGATCTACGAATCGCTCGTTGCGCTCTATGAAGGACGCGAGGAGCAGATCCCCCAAACGGCGTTCTTCGGCGACGGCACGCCCATCGACGTGGCCATGCTCGACGAGGTTCGCCGCGCCGCCGCGGAGGAGATGCACCTCTTCGCCTGGCAGCAGGGCGATCTCCTGCTGATCGACAACATGCTCGTCGCCCACGGCCGCCGGCCGTTCAAACCGCCGCGGAAGATCCTGGTGTCGATGACCGGGTGACGCACCGCCCCATCGCTTCGAGTACGCAAGCATCTTTCCCGGGGGTTGCTCGCTTCCCCGCTCGCACCCGCGGCACCATCCGGCTGCCGCTCCGCGGCAAGCATCCGTGCCGCTTCACGTCGTCTTAGACCGTACGGCGCAGACCTCGGAAGGGCGAGCTCCAGGCAAGAGGCGGCAGTTTCGCTGCCGCCTCTGGAGTCCTTGTCTTTCTGTCGGCAATAGGACAGAACCCCGCCGATCAGGATTAGGGTCTGTTGGCCAATGCCTGCGTAGCGGGCTACAGGGAGATAGGGGTAGGGAGAGGCCCATTCGGCCTCCCCCTCCCTCCGAACCGGACGGGCGGATCTCCCGCATCCGGCTCTCCAGTTGGTGATCTTGTTCAGGGCTGTCGGACGAGCTTGACGGCGC
>CAZLGP010000319.1:0-28275 GCA_964558905.1 uncultured Thermoanaerobaculia bacterium
CAGCATCCGATCGATCGCTTCCGCCATCTCCTCCGCGTCCGCAGGCTCGACGTGAAGGGGCCGCTCGAGAGCGCCCGTCCGAAGAGTGACGGCGGTCGCAACCTCCGCGTTTTCACTCGTGACGATCGTCCCGATCGCCACTCCCTCGAACAACGCGCACAACTCGCCCATACGCCTGCTCTCTTCCTCTGCGGCCGAGGCGACGTCCAGCCGTTCCAGGTCCGCGTTCAGAGAGCGGCGGAGAGCAGCGGCGTCGAGGATCTCGAACACGAATCCGCGCCGGAAGAATCTCGTCCGAAGGTGCGCTCCCACGAGGGCGGCCTCCGGTCCGGTGATGCGGATGGAAAGCGGCGCCTGCCCCAGGCGTGACGCCCACTCTCCCGGCGTGGGCTCATCGCGCGCCGCGATGCTCGCGCGCGGCAGCACCGTATCGGCGGGATCACGATCGAGGATCATCCCGGCCCCCACAGTCACGTTCGTCAGCCGGTCAATGAGGATGAACGCCCCTGTCGCGCGGTTTCTGACGTACGCGTCGAATGCGAGTGGCCGTGACGTCTCGATCCGTACACGTCCGATCTCGTTGAGGCCGAGGCTTTCGCACGGCTCGCGGTGCAGCGTATTGACGTTGATGCGGTAACGCACCTCGGTCACTACCGCCTGCACGACGACCGTGGTCTGCTTGAGAATGAACTCGCGCCCCTCTGGCACAGCGTCCTCGCCCATCCAGACCACCATTGCCTCGATCTCCTGGTCGAGGCGCGGAGCATTGTTGGGATGGACGAGCATGTCGCCGCGACCGAAGTCGACTTCGTCGGCAAGGGTAACGGTGACCGGCATCGGCGCGAATGCCTGCTCGTCCTCCCCTTCGAGGGTGATCACGGACCGTACGCGCGTCCGTTTGCCCGAGGGAAGGAGCACGACCTCGTCGCCTTTTCGAAGAATGCCGGAAACGAGCGTCCCGGCGTAACCGCGAGAGCCCCTGTCGTCCCGCAGGACCAGTTGCACGGGGAAACGGAGATCGATCAGATTCCTGTCGCTCGCGACATACACGCTTTCGAGATACGCCAGGAGAGGCCCGCCGGAGTACCACGGCATCCGCTCGCTCTCGAGCACGACGTTGTCTCCGTGGAGCGCGCAGAGCGGGAGGAAATGGACGTCGCTGACCTGCAGCTTGGCCGCGAACGAGGTGAAGTCGTGCCGCACCTCGTCGAAGCGTGCTTCCGACCAGTCGACGAGATCCATCTTGTTGACCGCCACGACCAAGTGCCTGATGCCGAGGAGCGAGGCGATGAAGGCATGACGCCTGGTCTGATCCGACACGCCCCGCGTTGCATCCACGAGGATCACGGCCAGATCGCACCTCGAGGCGCCGGTGGCCATGTTGCGGGTGTACTGCTCGTGGCCCGGAGTGTCGGCGATGATGAACTGACGCCGCGACGTCGAGAAGTAGCGGTAGGCGACGTCGATCGTGATGCCCTGCTCCCGCTCGGCCTCGAGGCCGTCCACGAGCAACGCCAGATCGATCTCCTTCCCGGTCGGGCCGCGCCGACGCGAGTCTCGCCGCACAGCCTGCAACTGATCGTCGTAGATCATGTTCGAGTCGTGCAGCAGGCGTCCGATGAGCGTCGACTTCCCGTCGTCCACGCTTCCACAGGTGAGAAAGCGGAGCATGTCCCGTCGCCGGTATTGCCCGATGAACGTCTCCACGCCGTCGGACGTCGGGGCAGGAACGTCCATCAGAAGTATCCTTCCCGCTTCTTCTGCTCCATCGAGCCTGCCTCGTCGAAATCGATGATCCGCCCCTGCCGCTCGGACGTACGCGTCCGGAACATCTCGTCGATGATTGCCGGAACGCTGGCGGCATCCGACTCGATGGCAGCCGTGAGCGGGTAACAGCCGAGCGTCCGGAAGCGGATGCGGCGCATCTCCGGATGTTCGGCGGGGGCGAGCGGGAAGCGGTCGTCGTCGACCATGATCAAAGCGCCGTCGCGACGCACGACCGGACGCTCGGCCGCAAGGTACAGCGGGACGATCGGGATCTGCTCCAGGTGAATGTACGACCAGACGTCCATCTCCGTCCAATTCGATAAAGGAAACACGCGGATCGACTCGTGTTTTCGGACGCGGCTGTTGTACAGATTCCAGAGCTCGGGCCTCTGATTTCGGGGATCCCATTGATGAAACCGGTCCCGAAAGGAAAAGACGCGCTCTTTGGCGCGGCTCCGTTCTTCGTCACGTCTTGCGCCGCCGAGCGCGGAATCGAAGCCGCCGCGCTCGAGCGCCTGCTTGAGGGCCTCTGTCTTCATCACGTGCGTATAGCGCTGCGTTCCGTGGTCGAACGGGTTCACGCCGAGGCGCAGTCCTTCGGGGTTGGTCCAGACCAGCAGTTCGACGCCGGCCTCGCGGACGGCCTGATCGCGAAAGGCGATCATCTCCCGGAACTTCCATGTCGTGTCGATGTGCAGCAGAGGGAACGGAATGCGCCCCGGGCGAAACGCCTTCTCCGCGAGCCTCAGCATCACGGAAGAGTCCTTGCCGATCGAATACAGCATGACCGGATGTGCACACTCGGCGACGACTTCGCGGAGGATGTACACGCTCTCGGCCTCGAGCTGCCGCAAATGTCCGAGGTTGTAGTTCATCGAGAATCAGTCGGGTCGAAGATTCGACGCCGTTCGAGCTCGCCGAAGATCATCTCCACGCAATCGTCCACACGCGCGCCCACATTGCGGATCGTCAATGCCGGGTCTGGCGGCGGCTCGTACGGAGAGCCGATGCCGGTGAAGTCCGAGATCTCGCCCGCGCGAGCCTTGCGATAGAGACCTTTCGGATCGCGCTGCTCGCAAATCGCGATCGGGACGTCGAGAAACACCTCGACGAAACGGTCGGCTCCGACGATGGCACGTACCCGCTCGCGGCTCTCGCGGAAGGGCGAGATGAGCGCCGCCACGGTAATGAGTCCGGCGTCCGCGAACAGCGCGGCCACTTCTCCGACCCTGCGGATGTTCTCGCGCCGGTCCTCGTCGGAGAACCCAAGGTCGCCGTTGAGACCGTGGCGGAGATCGTCGCCGTCCAGGACGGTAGCCAGCTTTCCCTCTGCATGAAGGCGTTCTTGAAGGGCCCTGGCAATGGTCGACTTCCCGGCTCCGGAAAGCCCCGTCAACCACACAACGCATCCCCTCTGCCGCAGCAGCTGCTCTCGCGAGGCGCGGTCGCTCGCGGTCCCATCTCGCTCGTGCATCGCTGGAGATATACCACGACCCGCGAATGCCGCACGCTCACGCGGAAACGCTGGATCGACGCCGCTGAACCGCCTTCCAGATCGCCGCCACGATCATCCCAAACAGAAATCCCCCAACGTGCGCCCACCACGCCACCCCGGCGACTTCCTGCGTCCCCCGCGCCGCCTGCAGCGAGAGGAAGCCGCTGAAGAACTGCATCCCGAACCAGACCGGCAGAAACAGCAGCGCCGGAATCTCGGCCATGGCCCAGTAGACGACCAGCGGGAAGAGCGTGACGATCCGTGCACTCGGCCGCAGGATGAGGAACGCGCCGAGCAGGCCGGCGATGCTCCCCGACGCGCCGATCGACGGCACGGTCGACGCGGAAAAGAGCAGGGTGTGCGCGAGGCTCCCCGCCGCGCCGCACGCGAGATAGAAGAAGAAGAACCGGACGTGTCCCAGCTCGTCCTCGACCGCGCCGCCGAAGACCCACAGGTAGATCAGATTGCCGATCAGATGCACGAAGCCGCCGTGCAGGAAGAGAGAGGAGACGAGCGTGATCCCGACCTCCCACGGCGCAAACCCGAACGCCGCCGGGTCGAGCAGACGCGCGGGCATGTACCCGAAGGTCTGAATGACCCGCTCCGTCATCGATCCGAGGAAGAGCTGTGCGGCAAAGACCAGGACGTTCGCCGCGACGAGCGCGCGGTTGACGACAGGCCGCCGCGTGGGCGGGTGGGTGTGGCGGAGGGGGATCATCGTCGTTCTACTCTGCAGCCCCGAGCGAAGTCGAGGGGCCAACTTAGCACCAACGCCAAGCGTTCCCGAGGCGCTGCACGTGCGGGCGCCTGTGGGATCACTCCGCGTTGCTGCTAACGTGGCCCCTCGACTTCGCTCGGGGCTACGGTAACGACAGGGAAGCGGCGATCTCCCTCACCACCTCCGCGATCTGCTCCTCCCTCAACTCCGGGAACACCGGAATCGCCAGCGTCTGCTGCGCGGCGGCCTCGGAATTGGGGAAGCTGTCCTTCACGCACGGCAGGTCGGCGAAGCACATCTGCTGGGGCAGTGTGAGCGGGTAGTACACCTCGCAGCCGATCTGCACGCTCCGGAGGTGATTCATGACCCGGTCGCGCGTCTCCGCTCCCTCGGGGAAGCGCACGACGAACTGGTTGTAGATGTGCCGCCGGCCGGGAAGCTCCTCGGGGAGGATCACGCGCTCCCCTGTCCCCGCCTCCGTGAAGTGCTCTCGATACAGCTCCGCGTTGCGGCGCCGTCCCGCGTGCCACGCCTCGAGGTGCGGCAGCTTGATGTGCAGCATCGCGGCCTGCAGGGCGTCGATGCGGAAGTTGCCTCCCACGTAGTGATGAAAGTACTTCGGACGCATACCGTGCACGCGGAAGTCGATGAGCTTGGCCGCGAGCGCGTCGTCGTCCGTCGTGATCGCGCCCGCGTCACCGAACGCTCCGAGGTTCTTCGACGGGAAGAAAGAAAATGCGCCCATCGTCCCCATCGAGCCGGCGCGGCGGCCCTTGCCGTCGTTGCCGGTGTAGTCACTACCCACGGCCTGCGCCGCGTCCTCGACGACGGCGAGGCCGTGCTTCTTCGCGATCGCCAGGATCTCGTCCATCGGCGCGCACTGCCCGTAGAGGTGCACCGGCATGATGGCTTTCGTGCGCGGGGTGATGCGCTCTTCGATCAGACGCGGATCGATGTTGTAGTCGACGAGATCGATGTCGACGAACACCGGGACGGCACCGAGGCGCGACACGACGCCCGCGGTCGCGAAGAACGAGTACGCCGGCACGATCACCTCGTCGCCGGGTCCCACGCCAAGGACCATCAGCGCCTCGAGCAGCGCATCCGTGCCCGACGAGACGCCGATCGCATGCTTGGTGTGGCAGTACGCGGCGAAGTCGCGCTCGAAGTCGTCGACACGCTTGCCCAGGATGAACATCTGCGACTCGTAAACCTCGGCGGTGACGCGAAGCGCTTCGTCGCGAATGGTGGCGTACTGCAGTTTGAGGTCGAGCAGAGGGATCGGCATTGCGGCGCGCATCCTAGCAAATGGACGGTATTTCGATGTGACGCGTATTACTCGCCAGGACCGAGTCTCACAGTCTCACAGTCTCACAGTCTCACAGTCTCAGAGTCTCAAAGTCTCAAAGTCTCAAAGTCTCAAAGAGAGTCGGTCGCACCTTCTTTGCGACTTTGCGACTTTGCGACTTTGAGACTTTTTTTCACACCCAATTATCAAAACTAGATATAGACGCATATTTTCGCGTCTCCGTATCACTCGCCGACCACACGGTCAGTACGAAACCAGGAGGCAACATGAAGTTCCGCAATGTCATCACCACCGCAGCAATGGCTCTTCTGCCCATCGTGGGCAGCGCAGCAACCCTCGTCGTTCCCGCCGCGGGGACCGGCCCCGGCGCCAACGGCAGCCAGTGGCAGAGTGAGCTGACCATCCACAACGCGGCGCCACGCGCGGCCACGCTCACGGTCACGTTCCATCAGGGCAAGACCGTCTTCGCACCGGTCGAGCTGACGCTCGAGGCGAAGCAGACCATCTCTCAGGCGGACGTGGCCCGCGTGCTGGGCGCGACCGGCGGCTCGGGCGCGATCGTCATCGAGGCGGCCGACCGCGACGCACGCGCGATCGCCGTCACGTCACGCACGTTCAACACGTCGAGCGAGGGTGAATTCGGTCAGGACATCCCCGCCGTCGACGTCGTGAATGCCGCCCGTCCCGGCGATCTGGCGGTGCTGAACGGACCGTCGTCCACGGAGGCGAATCGCTTCAACTTCGGTCTCTACGCGATCGACGCCACGAACGTGACCTGGGAAGTCCTGCGCGCCGGCGGCAGTGTGGCGACGACGAAGGAAGCCGCGTACGTCGCCGGCCAGCACGCGCAGTACGGCAGCGGAATCGAGACCTTCCTCGGCGCCACTCCGGCGGGGAACGACACCGTCCGGGCGCGCGTCCACTCGGGGAAAGCCATCTTCTTCGGGAGCATCGTCAACGCCACCGGTGACCCGACGTTCGTGCCGGGGGTCCGCACGCGCGACGACATCATCATCCACTTCACCGGTGTGGACCTCGACGAGAACGGCACGATCGACGTCGCCGACGCGAACGGCGACGGCGTCCTCGACGCGCCGGTCGACATCTTCACGTCACTCTTCCCTGCCTACTTCCGCATCGTCGCCGAGGGCGAGTTCGGCGAGACTGTTTCGTACGAGATCGTCTCTTCGCCGGCGAGAGCCGACCTGCTCGACACGCAGGGCACCATGCGCGTCGTCGCCTCGGGCGACAGGAAGAACACCACCGGCGAGATCGTGGTGAAGGTCACGGTGGGGAACGCGTCCACACTCGTGACGATCCCGGTCAACTTCCGCTAGGCCGGCAGCCGGCACGGCCGGCGGCGCTGGTTGCTCCGCCTTTGCGGCACGTTCACGGATGGATTCGACGTTCGCGGCTTCGGGCGGCGCAGCGCGCCTAAACCTAAAACAGCTGTCATCCTGAGTGCGGAGACAGCGAAGGACCCCCTGCGATTGCGGACGCTCGCGCAAGTGGCAGGGGGTCCTTCGCCGCGCTTCGCCGCCTCAGGATGACAGTGCCTCTCGCGCTTCGGGTGGCGCAACGCGCCTGACGTTCAACCCCGGACCGCCGGCGTCCCCGCCGGCTGACGTGCGGGCGTCTCGCCCGCACCCGCGCACACGAGACGCGTGCGCGTCAGCCGCCAGGACGGCGGCGGTCAATCCTTCATCCTTCAAATCCTTCATCCTTCCCTACCCGAACCTCACCTTTGCGAACCTTCTCTTCCCTACCTTGAGCAGATACTCCCGCCCGGCGCTCGCGTCGAGCGCATGCCGCGTCGTATCCACCTTCACGTCGTCCACCATCACTCCGCCCTGCGCGATCAGCCTCTGTGCGTCCTTGTTGCTGTCCGCGAGACCCGCGAGCGTGATGACCTTCGCCAGAAGCTGTGGCTCGGCGCTGGAGGGGAGCGCAACCTCCGGGATCTCGTCCGGGGTCTGCCCTTCACTGAAGATGCGGCGGAACTCGGCCTCCGCGGCCTCGGCCGCCTCCTCCGAATGGAAGTCGCGAATGATGTGCTTCGCCAGGTTTCGCTTCGCGTCCATCGGATGCGCGGTCTCTTTCAAGCCTTCGATCTGCGCCGGAGCGAGATCGGTACAGAGGATGTAGTACTTCCACATCAGCGCGTCGGAGATCGACATGACCTTGCCGAAGATCTGTCCCGGTGGCTCGTCGATGCCGATGTAGTTGCCGAGGGATTTGGACATCTTCTCGACGCCGTCGAGACCTTCGAGCAGAGGCATGGTCAGGACGACCTGCGGTTCGAGCTTGTACTCGCGCATCAGGTCGCGTCCCACGAGGAGGTTGAAGAGCTGATCGGTGCCGCCCATCTCCACGTCGCACTGCAGGGCCACGGAGTCGTAGCCCTGCGCGAGCGGGTAGAGCAACTCGTGAATGGCGATCGGCTGGTGGGCCTCGAAGCGTTTCCGGAAGTCGTCGCGCTCGAGGATGCGCGCGAGCGTGTACTTCGCCGCGAGCTTGACCATCCCCTCGGCGCCGAGTTGCCCGAGCCACTCGGAGTTGAAGCGCACCTCGGTCGTCGCAGGATCGAGGATCTTGAACACCTGCCGCCGGTACGTCTCCGCGTTCGCCTCGATCTCCTCGCGGGTCAACGCGGGACGCGTGGCCTTCTTCCCGGCCGGGTCGCCGATCATCCCCGTGAAATCGCCGATCAGAAAGATCACCCGATGGCCGAGCTGCTGGAAGTGGCGCATCTTGCGGATCACGACCGTGTGCCCGAGGTGGATGTCGGGTGCGGTCGGATCGAAGCCGACCTTGATCGTCAGCGGCTTTCCGCGGGCGATCTTCGCCTTCAGATCAGCCTTCTCGATCAGATCGACCGAGCCTTTCGCGAGGTACTGCAGTTGTTCTTCGAGAGTCATGGTCGCGGGATTGTACCGGCGAGTTAAGTAGGGTCAGACCCGGAAACTCTACTGAAGCGGAGGCTGTGGGGGCGGCTTCAGTAGAGTTTACGGGTCTGACCCTACTTAACTCGGTTCCAGGTCCGCGCCGGATGCGCGAAGCGCGATCTCCAGGCGCATCGGCAGGCGCACCGTGAACGTACTTCCCTTGCCGGTGCCCTCGCTCGTGGCGGAGATCGTTCCGCCGTGCAACTCCACGAGATGCCGAGCGATCGCGAGGCCGAGGCCGAGGCCGGAATAGCCGCGTGTGAACGTGGTATCCGCCTGTGTGAAGCGGTCGAAGACGAACGGGAGGAACTCCGGCTCGATGCCGATCCCGCTGTCGGTCACCGCCATCACCGCGTCGTCCCCTTCGCGGCTGAGCTCCATCCGTACGGTACCGTCCTTCGGCGTGAACTTCACAGCATTCGCGAGCAGGTTCGTCACGACCTGGTGCAGGCGCGCGGCGTCCGCGATCAGGGTCACGGGAGTGGGCGGAAGGACGACCTCGAGGTGCACGCTCTTCTTCTCCGCGGCGAGGGCGATCGTCCCCACACCCGCGCGGAGGACGTCCGCCAGATCCGTGCGCCGCGGTTCGAGAGCGAGCTTGCCGGCGACGATGCGCGAGACGTCCAGGAGATCGTCGATGAGCTGAGCCTGCGCACGTGCGCTCTGCTCGATCGCGGCCATGCCCGTCTCGACCGCCCTCTGATCGAGACCGCCGGCTCGAATCATCGACGTCCAGCCGAGGATTGCCGTCATGGGCGTGCGCAGCTCGTGCGAGAGCGTCGCCAGAAAGTTGTCCTTGGTGCGACTGGCCTCCTCCGCCTCGGCCCGGGCGACGCGCTCGAGCTGCAGCGCCTCCACGCGCTCCTGCAGTTCCCGGCGTCGCTCCTCCGACCGCTTCGCCTCGCGCACCATGGCGATCGCTTTCGGGATCAGCGGCGGCAGGACCAGCGCCGTCGCCACCGACGCCACGGCCGTGACGATCTTCACGCTCGCGGAAAGCCAATAGACCGCCTTCCAGAGAACGACCACCTCCATGAAGTGCGTCGCTCCGCAGGCGATGATGAACATCCCGAAGGCCAGGAAGACCCAACTGAACGGAATGTCGCGCCGGGTGCGGTGAACGAGCAGCGTGAGCATGGCCGAGATGGCGACGTAGGCCAGGCCGATGAGTGTGTCCGTCACCGCGTGCGTCCACACCAGCGACGTCTGCCGGAGGTAGCAGAACGTGTGAGGCAGAAAGTTGCCCGTCCCGCGGAAAGCGGGGACGAACGCCAGCGCCAGGAGCATCGCGAGCGTGACTCCCGCGCCGTACCGAACGACATTGGAGCGCCTGGGGGAAGTCGCTACGGTTTCCATGGGCGTCATTCTGCCCTCGACCATGTCGTTGTGAGAAGAATCACGCCGTGGTTGACAGGATGCCGATGCCTGCCCCACACTGCCGCCCGTGAACATCAACCGCGCGCATCGCCATCATCACCACCACCACAGACGGTAGGGGTGCATCGGCGTGTGCCCCTCCGAACAGGAAGGGGCGCCCGATGATCCGCGCGCGCAAGTCGAAAACCTCTTCCTGGCAACCCAGGCAAGAGGTTTTCGGCTTTCATGGCAACCAGATTCAGATACCCAACCGGAGCAAGGCCGCTGCTGATCGAGGAGACGGCACGGCGAAGACGCATCGAGTCGTGCTTCGTGGCGCTGCTCGAGGAGGCCGGCTTCGCCGAAGTCGTGCTGCCGATCATCGACTTCGCGGAGCCGTACGCCGAGGTCATGGCCCGCGACGCGGCGAAGCAGAGCTATCGGTTCACCGACCGTGACGGCGAGCTGGTCGCGATCCGCTCGGACTTCACACCGATGGTCGCGCGCGCGCTGGCCCCGATGTTGAGCGACGGGCATGGCAACGGGAATCTCCCGCTGCGGGTCTACTACCGCGGCGACGTGATCCGCTGCGAGGCCACGCGACTCGGATCGAACCGCGAGCTCTTCCAGATCGGCGCGGAGTTCGTCGGCGACGGCAGCGTCGACGCGGATCTAGAGATGTTGCGTCTCGCGGCGGCGATCGCATCGCAGTTCAGCCACGCGCCGCTCGTCGTTTACACGGACGGCCCCGAGCTCGATGACCCGTGCTTCGTGCGCCATGACGAGGATGGGACCCACGGCTACTATACCGGCTTGCGCTTCTGGGTCTACGGCGACGATCGCCGCAAACCGATCGCGCAAGGTGGACGCTACGACGCGCTGTACGGGCGCTTCGGCACCGACACGCCCGCGATCGGCTTCACGTTCACGATCGACGATCTCCCGTCACTCCCCCCAACCGCCAACCGCCAACCGCCAACGGAGGACTGATGCGCATCGCCATTCCCAAAGGCCGACTCCAGGAGCCCGTTCTCGCCACGTTTGCCGCGGCCGGCTACGACGTCCCCACGGCCGCCGATCTTCGGACTCGCAGGCTCGTGTTCATTCGCGGCGGCATCGAATGGATCTTCGTCAAGGATTGTGACGTTCCCGTCTACGTCGAGCACGCGGCCGCGGATGCCGGTGTCGCCGGACTCGATCAGATCCTCGAGCACGAATGCACCGCGTATCAGGCGGTCGAGCTGCCGTACGGCCGCTGCCGGATGATGCTCATCGGCGCGCCGGACGCGCCACGGCTCACCGACTCGTCGCGCATCGCCACGAAGTACCCTCGGATCGCGCGGCAGTATCTCGACTCCCGCGCGCTCCGCTCCGAGGTCATCCCCCTGGGCGGTTCCGTCGAGCTCGCCGCCGTCCTCAGCCTCACGTCGCACGTCATCGACCTCGTGGAGACCGGCGAGACCATACGGGTACACAGGCTCGACATGCAGGACTTCGTCGCCGAGATCACCCCGCGACTCATCGTCGCCAAGAACATTTATCGGACCCGAAATCAGCAAATGCGCGAGCTCATCGCGCGTATCGAGGAAGCGAAGAATGAACTGGCTCAAAGCATCGTCGCCTGAAGCCGAAGCCGCCCTCCGCGAGCTGGAAGCGCGCCGCCGGAGCGCGAACGACATCGCCTTCCGCGTCGCCGACGAGATGATCGCCGGCGTGCGCGCGCGGGGGGACACCTACGTCGCGGAACAGATCGAGCGGTTCGACGGCGTGCGCGTCTCGCCGATCCGGATCGAGCCGCGTGACGTGACGGTCAGCCCGGGACTCGCGCGAGCGCTGGACACGGCCATCGACCGCGTCGAAGCGTTCCACCTCAAACAACTCCCCTCTTCATACAGGTGGGAAAACGTCGTTCACCGCGTGCGGCCCTTGCGTCGCGTCGGGGTGTACGTTCCCGGGGGCCGGGCCGTGTACGTGTCGACGCTGATCATGTGCGCCGTACCGGCGCGGATCGCGGCGGTGCCGGACATCGTCGTGGCGACCACCCCTGCCGCCGCATCGAAGGACGAGCTGCACTACGTCTGCAACCGGCTCGGCATTCGTGAGATTTATCAGTGCGGCGGCGCCGCCGGCATCGCCGCCCTCGCCCTCGGCACGGAGTCGATGGCCCGCGTCGACAAGATCGTCGGCCCGGGCAACGCGTACGTGAACGCGGCGAAGGCACGCCTGGTCGGGGAGGTCGGCATCGACATGACCGCAGGACCGACAGAGCTGGTCGTCATCGCCGACGACACCGCGAACGTGGACTTCGTGCAAGCCGACCTCGACGCGCAACAGGAGCACGGCCCCGACTCCGCGGTGATCTGCATCTGCATCGGCAAGCCTCTCCCCATCATGTTCGATATCCGCGCGACGCTGACGCTCGTCGCCGATTCGGTCGACGAGGCCGTCGCCATCGCCGATCGCATCGCCCCCGAGCATCTCTCGATCCAGGCGCGCGACGCGGAGCGGATCGCGAAGAACGCGCGGAACGCCGGCGCGATCTACGTCGGCCCGTTCTCGCCGCCCGCGGCCGGCGACTACGTCGTCGGCTCGAATCACGTCCTTCCCACCGCGGGCAGCGCGCGTTTCTTCTCCCCGCTTGGCGTCTACGACTTCGTGAAGCGAACGAACGTCATCACGCTGACAGAAGAGTCGCTCGCGTCGATCGCGCCGCTCGCGGAAGCCATCGCCAACTTCGAAGGCCTCCCGAGACACGCGGAGTCCGTCGGGGCGCGCGCTTCCAGCCCGCGCCTGGGAGGTCTCCGATGAGCGCCCGCGCCACCATCGCCGCGATGACCGCCTACACGCTCGAGCTGCGCGAGGCGGACATCAAGCTCAATCAGAACGAGTCGCCCTACGACTTCCCGCTCAAAAAAGAGGCGCTCGCGCGGGTGGCAGACCGCGCCTGGAACCTCTACCCCGACTTCGAGTCCACGTCGCTGCGCACCGCACTCGCCACTGCGTACGGCTTCGGGCCCGAGAACATCCTCGTCGGCAACGGATCGAACGAGCTCCTGGCCGCCGCGATCGGCGCGTTCGTCGGCCCCGGCACGCCGGTCGTCTTCGCCCGTCCGACGTTCGCTCTCTACGAGAAGCTCGTCACGATCGCCGGCGGACTTCCGGTGCCGATCGACGTCGATCCGACGACCGGGCTCCTCCCTCTCGACGCGATGCTGCGCGCGCTCGCGACTCTGCGGGGCGCGGTGGCGATCGTCTGCTCCCCCAACAACCCCACCGGCGGTGTGCTGCCGGAGAACGGCATCAACGAGCTCCTCGCGTCCGGTGCGACGGTGCTGTTCGATCGCGCGTATGGCGACTTCGCCGAAGACACGCTGCCGGCGCTGCGCGACAGCCTGGTCACGTTCTCGACGTTCTCGAAGGCGTGGGGCCTCGCCGCGCTGCGCGTCGGTTGGCTGGCCTCGACCGCCGCCACCTGCCGTGAGATCCGCAAGGTGAAGCTCCCCTACTCGCTGAACATCGTCAGCGAGGCGATCGCCGAGCTCGCGCTCGAGCGCCGCGACATCCGCGACGCCAACGTAGCCCGCACGATCGACGAACGAGAGCGCGTCCTCTCCGCGATGCGCGCCATGCCGGGCGTGACGGCGTATCCGAGCGCGGCGAACTTCATCGCCTTCCGCGCGCCCGTCCGCTTCGAGGACTTTCTCGCGCGCGGCATCCTCGTTCGCAAGTACGCCGACTTCCTCCGCGTGTCGATCGGCACGCGGGAAGAGAACGACTGGTTTCTGTCTGTCATCCTGAGCCGCCTAGACGGCGAAGGACCCCGTGCAATTCGGGAGGCCCTCGCATGAGAACGTCCACCGTCACTCGCGCCACGAAGGAGACCTCGGTCGCCGTCACCCTCGATCTCGACGGCACCGGCCGCGCGAAGATCGACACTCCGGTCGGCTTCCTCTCGCACATGCTCGACGTCATCGCGCGCCACGGGCAGGTGGACCTCGACGTCGTCGCCACGGGCGATACATTCATCGACTACCACCACACCGTCGAAGACACCGGCCTCACGCTGGGCGAAGCCTTCGCGAACGCACTCGGCGACAAGCGTGGGATCCGCCGCTTCGGCTCGGCGTACGTGCCGCTCGACGAAGCGCTCGCGCGCGTGGTCATCGACTTCTCCGGCCGCCCCTATCTCGTTTTCGAGGCCCCAATCGACCGCGAGATGCTGCTCATCCACAAAGACTTTCCGTTTGCCCTCGTGGAAGAGTTCTTCAAGTCGTTCGCGAATAAGTGCGCGTGCAACATCCACGTCGACCTCATCCGCGGTCGCAATGGCCATCACGCGGCCGAGGCGATCTTCAAAGCATTCGCGGTGGCGGTGCGGGCGGCCAAGGAAGTCGTCGGAGCGGACGTGCCGAGCACGAAGGGGGTCATTTGATCCTCATCGACTCACCACTCGCCAACATCGCCAACATCGCGCGCGCCCTGCGCGCCGTGAACGCGACGCTCGAAGTTACGCGCGATGCGTCCATGATCGCGGGCGCGTCGAGACTCGTCCTTCCCGGCGTCGGCTCCTTTGCCGCGGCGATGTCCTGGCTGCGCGAAACGCAGATCGACGTCGCACTGCGGGATGCGCTCGCGAACGGCGCGTCGCTTCTCGGCATCTGCGTCGGACATCAGCTCCTCTTCGAAACGTCGGACGAGCAGGGCGTGACGCGCGGACTGGGACTCGTCCGCGGAGCGGTACGCAAATTCGAAGGCGCGCTGCCGGTCCCCCAGATCGGCTGGAACCGCGTCCGGGCGCGCGGCCCGCTCTTCGATGGCGTCGAGTCCGAGGCGTTCTACTTCGTGAATTCTTACGCCGCTCGCGCTGCCGAGAGCGAGATCGCATCGGCCGAGTACGACGGACCCTTCACGGCCGCCGTGCAGCAGGGGCGCGTATTCGGCGTGCAGTTTCATCCCGAGAAGTCGTCGACCGCGGGGCTGCGCATGCTGAGGAACTTCGTCACATGCAACTGATCCCGTCTCTGGATCTGCTCGATGGCCAGGTCGTGCGACTGACGCACGGCGACTTCGCGACGCCAAAGTTTTACGGCGACCCGGAGGCCGTACTCGACGGACTGGACGTGCCGCGCGGTGCGCGATTGCACGTCGTCGATCTCGCCGCATCTCGCGATGGGCGGCCCGTCGAGACGGAGGTCGTGCGGCGTCTCGCCAGGCGCGATCTCATCGTGCAGGTCGGCGGAGGGATCCGCTCTCTCGAGGACGCCCGGCGCTGGCTCGATTGTGGCGCGGAGCGCATCGTGGTCGGAACGGTCGCCGCGAATACTCCCGCGCTGCTCGCGTCGCTCGCCGACACGTTCGGCCCGGAGCGCATCGTCCCCGCCGTCGACGTGCGCGACGGCGTCGTTCGCGTGGACGGATGGAAGCGCGCGTCATCGGCCTCGATCGAAGACGTGTTCGCACGCATCGAAGCGCTCGGCATCCCCGAGGCGCTCGTGACCGACATCGCCAAGGACGGCGCGCTTCGCGGTCCGTCGTTCGCGCTCTACCGGTCGCTGCGCGCCATGACCCGTGTCCAGCTCATCGCCTCCGGCGGCGTATCCACCGCCAGCGACATCGTCTCGCTCGGGCGTCTCGCCAACGTCAACGGTTGCGTCATCGGCAAGGCCCTGCTCGAGGGGCATATTCGCCTGTCCGATGTGCCGGCCGCGAATGCGATCCCCGAGCGTGTGATCCCCTGTCTCGATGTGCGGGGAGGCCGTGTGGTGAAGGGGGTCGCGTTCACGAACATCCGCGATGCCGGCGATCCGGTCGAGTGTGCGATGCGCTATGAGGAAGAGGGGGCGGACGAACTGGTGATCCTCGACATCGATCGAGGGTCGGATCGCGACACGATTCGTCGGGTCGCCGAGGCGATCTTCATCCCCCTCACGGTTGGCGGCGGCATCCGGACGATCGACGACTTCCGCGCCATGCTGCGCGCCGGCGCGGACCGCGTTGCCATCAACACCGCGGCGCTGCGAAGGCCGGAGCTCATTCGCGAATGCGCCGAGGAGTTCGGCGTGCAGGCCGTCGTTCTGTCCTGCGACGCCGTCGGCGCGCCGGCTGCCAGCCGGCAGGTCCTCCGGCGGCCCGCCGGACCGGCCAGCGGCCGGTGGACCGGCCGGCCAGCGGCCGGCGCGCCATGCTGGTTCGCGACCATCCAGAGTGGCCGGGAGGTCACGGATGTGAACGCTGTCGAGTGGTGCCTTCGCGCCGAGGAGCTGGGGGCGGGCGAGATCCTGCTGACCTCCGTCGATCGCGACGGAACCAACAGCGGCTTCGACATCGAGCTGCTGCGCGCGGTGACGAGCGTCCTGAAGATCGGTGTCATCGCCTCCGGCGGTGCGGGACGTCTCGAAGACTTTCGCGACGCGATCGAAGCCGGCGGCGCCCGCGCGGTGCTCGGCGCGTCGCTCTTTCACGATCGCGTGCTCACCGTGCGCGACGTCAAACGCCACCTCGAGGCAGAAGGGATTCCCATCCGATGAACCTCATCCCCGCCATCGTCCGCGACGCGCGCACGGGCGCGGTGCTCACGCTCGCGTACATGAACGAAGAATCGCTCGCGAAGACGCGCGAGACCGGCCAGACCTGGTTCTGGAGCCGCAGCCGGCAGGAGCTCTGGCACAAGGGGGCGACGAGCGGCAACACGCAGCGCGTCCTCCATATCGCCGAAGACTGCGACGGCGACGCACTCGTCGTGACCGTCGAACCGAATGGACCCGCGTGCCACACCGGCGCCACGTCGTGCTTCCGCGACGTGCCGCCGCTGCCTCTCGACCGCCTCATGGCCGTGCTCCGCTCGCGCCACGAGGAGCGTCCGACCCATTCGTATTCGTCGTACCTCTTCAACGAGGGCCGCGACAAGATCCTCAAGAAGATCGGCGAAGAGGCCACCGAGGTGGTGATCGCGGCGAAAGGACAGGGGCGCGAACGGCTCGTCAGCGAGATCGCCGACCTCGTCTATCACCTGTCGGTACTGCTGGTGGACGAAGGGATCGGGTGGGAGGACGTGAACGCGGAGCTGGAGAAGCGGGCACGCTAACGAGAGCGAATGGGACCAATGGGACCGATGGGACCCCATGGGACCCATGGGACCCATGGGACGAATGGGTAGCTCGTCCCATCCATACGTCCCATGAGTCCCATTCGTCCCATTCGTCCCATGGGTCCCATCGTTCTAAGACTGCGCGGGCGGTCCCCACAAGAGGGCGAGATCGATCTCGATCTCCTCGAACGGCGCGACGCGAACGACCTCGTTCTCGCCATGCGTGGCCATCAGATGCCATCCATCGCCTTCGCCACGAAAGACTTCGAGCGTCTGCAGATCCGGGTCGATGAGCCAGGCGTGACCAACGCCTTCGCGCGCATAGATCGGCATCTTCTTCAGGCGGTCGAGGCGGCCGCTGGACGGCGAGATCACTTCGCAGACCCAGTCCGGCACGATGTCGAAAATATGGTTCGTCGGAAAGTGCGGCATCCGTTCACGGCGCCAACCTCCCAGGTCCGGGACGAGCACGTTGCGGCCGAAGTGCAGCTCCGGCTCGTCGAAGATCCACCAACCCCCCGGTCCGCCGCGGCCAAATTGAAACGCCGGACCGAGGAAAAACCCGAGGGCGGACGCCGCATTCGTGTGTGGTCCTGCCGGACGGGGCGATGCGTACAACTCTCCCTCGATGAGCTCCGCGACCATGGTGTCCGGGACCTTCAGCAGATCCTCATAAGTCGCCTGTTTGCGCACGGGTGCGGCCATGCCTCAATTATAGTTCCCGGCCATGAAGCGACTGGCACTCGTACTCGCACTCGCCCTTCCCGCGCTCGCCGCGGAGAACGTCGACCTCCTCATCACCGGAGGCACAGTCCTCACGATGGCCGGGCCGAACATCGAGCGAGGCTCGATCGCCGTCCGCGACGGCGAGATCGTCGACGTCGGGCCGTCGAGCGAGATCGATCGGAAGTACTCCGCCAAGCAGACCATTCGCGCCGGCGGGCACGCGGTCACGCCCGGCTTCGTCAACGCCCACACGCATGCGCCGATGGTGCTGTTCCGCGGCATCGCGGATGACCGCGATCTGATGGACTGGCTGACGAACTACATCTTCCCGGCCGAAGCGAAGAACGTCGATCGGGAGTTCGTGAAGTGGGGGACACGCCTTGCCGCGGCGGAGATGATCCGCTCCGGCACGACCACCTTCGCGGACATGTACTACTTCGAGTCCGACATCGCCCGGGAAGCGAAGGCTGCCGGCCTGCGCGGCGTCCTCGGCAATACGTTCATCGACTTCCCCGCACCCGACAACAAGACCTGGGAGGCGGCGGTCGCCTACATGCGCGACTTCGCGAAGCAATGGAAGGGCGATCGCCTCATCACGCCCGCACTCGCGCCGCACGCGCCCTACACCGTCTCGACCGAGCACCTGAAAGAGGTCCGCGCGCTCGCGACCGAGCTCGGCCTGCCAATCCTCATTCACGTCTCCGAAACGAAGGACGAGCTCCGGCAGGTCGCGGACAAGCAGAACGGGATGACGCCCGGCGCCTACCTGGACTCCATCGGTTTCCTCGGCGACGACGTCGTCGCCGCGCACGGCGTGCACCTGACTCCCGACGAGCTGCGCATCTTCGCGGCGAAGAAGACCGGCGTCGCGCACTGCCCGGAGTCCAACCAGATGCTGGCCTCCGGCGTCGCGCCGGTCGTCGAGATGATTGCGGCGGGCATGGAGGTGGGCCTCGGCACGGACGGCCCGGCGGGCTCGAACAACAACCTCGACATGGTCGAGGAGATGGCCAGCGCCGCCCGACTGCAAAAGGTCACGCGCAACGACCCGAAGGCGATCAGCGCACGCGAAGTGCTCCGCCTCGCAACCATCGGCGGCGCGCAGGTCCTCGGACTCGCCGACAGGATCGGAACGCTCGAGAGGGGCAAGCGCGCGGACATCGCCATCATCGACCTCCAGCAGGTCAAGGTGCAGCCGGTCTACTCCGTCGAGTCGGCGATCGTGTACGCGGCGTCAGGCAATTCCGTCGTGACAACGATCTGTGACGGGAGAATCCTCATGCGCCGCGGCGAGGTTCTCACCGTGAACGAGGCGGAAACGATGCGGAAAGCCGCGGAGTATCGGGACAAGATCCTGGCCTCGCTCGAGAAATGAGTTGCCCGTTGCCCGTGGTCCGTTACCCCGACTACATCCCCTGAACGCATGCGCAGATTCCTCTTCCCTTTCTTCTTCCTGGTCGCTTCCTGTGCGCCGGTAACGCCTCCTCCGCCGAGCGTCTCGCCCGGCACTTCCGGGCTCGCCGCCAACGGGGCGCCGCATCGCGTCGTCCTGATGTCCTTTGACGGTCTCGGCGCGGATGCGCTGGCGCGCCAGTCGGGACTTCCGACGTTCGATCATCTCGCGCGCACGGGCATGATGGCGCGGGTGATCCCCGTCAATCCGACCCTCACTTCATCGACGCACGCGTCGATCCTCACCGGCGTGGATCCACAGAGACACGGAATCGTCTCGAACTGGTTCCACCGGCGGGACACACCCGCGGATCAGGTGACGCGAGGGCTCGACGCGGACTTCGACGTCGAGACGCTGGTCGAAGCCGCCCGGAGACAGGGCCGGCGCGTCGGCGCCGTGCCGTTTCCGACGGTCGACGCACGCACGGCGCGCCGCAGCGCGGACTTCGGACTGGTGTGGACGAATTCTGTGACCGAGGGACGCGTGGTGCAGCTGACGCGAAGGGACTTCCGGCGGGAGTGGATGCCGCCGGGATGGACCGCGCCTCCACAGCGGCGCAGGTCCTTCAGCCCGGTCATGCGCGCGCGGATCGAATGGTACGTCTCGCGCGAGCTGCGCGCGGACGTCGACGTCGTCGCCCTCGATACCACTGACGACCGCGTCGAGAACTACGACGCGTACGTCATCGAGAGCGCAGATCGCGAGCTCCCGCTCGATCGCGGGTGGTTCGCGGTGACGAAGCAGAGTCACGGCTCGTGGTCGAAGATCCTCGCGGCCGACGCGCTCGAAGTGTCGCTCTACTGGGGCGCGATCTCGCGCACGAACGCCTATCCGGAGACGTTCCGGACGATGCTCGACGAAGAGATCGGCATCTGGCCCGGGGCTCCCGACGAGCACGCTGAGATCGACGCGCAGACCTTCGCGGAACAGATCGAGCGCCTCGCGGACTTCCTCGCGCGGGCACAGGCGCTGACCGTCCAGCGGATGGAGTTCGATCTGCTCCTCGCCTACCAGCCCGTCGTCGATCAGGCCCTGCACCACTTCCTCGGCCACGACGACGCGGTGGTCCGCCGCGCGTTCGTCGCCGCGGATCGCGCGGTGGCCGCGGTCGGCTCACAGCTCGACGGGAATCGCGACGCCTTTCTGGTCATGGGCGACCACGGTCTGGTCCCGATCGAGCGTGAGGTCCGCCTGGGCGTGTTGCTCGCGCAGAACGGCTTCGCGAGCCGCTGGCGCGTGTTCACGGCAAATCACGTGGCGCACTTCTACCGGTCCGGCGAGCCGGATGACACCGATGCCCTCGTCGCCGCGCTGACCGCGAGCGGATTCTTCCAGTCGATCGAGAAGAAGTCCGCGAAGTTGCATCGAAACAGCGGCGATGTCGTGGCGGTGTCGTTCCCACCGATCGGAGTGACGGCATCGGCTGACCCTCCTCTGGAGACGAAGCCCGACGCGTACGGACACCACGGCGCGCTGAGCTCGCATCGCGAGCTGCACACGCTCCTCTTTGCGAGCGGCTTCGGCGTTCCGCGGGAGAGTCTCGGCGAGGTCTCGCAGACGCGTATCGCCCCATTCGTGGCCGGCCTGCTGGGAATCGACTTCAGAACTCTTCCAGCACCTGCGGGAACTGCCAGCGAGCCTCGCGCAGCTCTTCCTCGATGATCTCCCGTGTCTCGGATGACACGCCCTCACGGGCGATCGCGTCCGCGATCTGGGGCACGTCCCAGTTCGCCATCCACATCGGATTCATGTACGGCAGCACGGCGATGTGCTCGATGCGGTAGGGCAGGCCGCGCGACGCGAAGCGCTCATTGAGGAAGGCGACGACGTCGCGTGATGTCGGATAGCTCATATGCGAGTGCTGAGTGCTGAGTCCTGGGTGCTGAGTCCTGAGTCCTGAGTCCTGAGTCCTGAGTCCTGAATCCTGAGTCCTGAATCCTGAGTCCTGGAGTGCTGGGTCCCGCCACCCAGCACCCAGCACTCAGCACCCAGCACTCATTCTAAGTCCAGCTCCCTGATCTTCGCGTTCAAGGCGCGTACTGACATGCCCAGAGCCTCGGCGACATCGTTGCGCGACGGTGCGCCGCGCAGCGCGTCGGTGATCTTGATCCGCTCCGCGAGCCGGGCCGCGCGCGCGGATGCTTCCTCGAGTGTCCCCGAGAGATCGAGGGCGTCGCGCGCGGCTTCGTCCCCGGCAGCATTGAGATTCAGATCGCGAGGCTCGATCGTGTTGCGGTCGCAGAGGATCGCCGCGCGCTCCATGGCGTTCTGCAGCTCGCGAATGTTGCCCGGCCAGTCGTAGGCACGCAGCACCGCACGGGCGCCATCGCTGATCTCCAGTCCGGGGCGGTGCAGTTCCCGGGCGAAGCGCTGCAGGAAGAAGTCGACCAGGGCGTCGACGTCCTCGCGGCGCGAGCGCAGCGGAGGAACGGTCACGGGAAAGACATTGATGCGGAAGAAGAGGTCGTCGCGGAAGGCGCCCCGGCGGACGTTTTCTTCGATATCGCGGTTCGTCGCGCAGATGATGCGCACGTCGACGTCGATCGTGGCGGTGCCGCCGATGCGCTCGAAGCGGCGCTCCTGCAGCACGCGCAGGATCTTTCCCTGGACGCCGAGGTCGAGCTCGCCGATCTCGTCGAGGAAGATGGTGCCGTTGTCGGCGAGCTCGAACTTGCCGAGCTGGCGTCCGGTCGCGCCGGTGAAAGCGCCCTTCTCGTGTCCGAAGAGCTCGTTCTCGATCAGCGTGACCGGGATGGCCGCGCAGTTGATGGCCACGAAGGCTCGGTCGCGGCGGGGGGAGAGCTGGTGAATCGCGCGCGCGAAGAGCTCCTTGCCCGTCCCCGACTCGCCGAGGAGGAGCACCGTCGCATCGGTCGGCGCGACACGCTGGATGGCGTGCGAAACCTCCACGATCCGCGGCGACTCGCCGACGATGGCCGGCAGGTGGTGGAGCTTCTGGAACTCCTCCTTCAGTAGCAGGTTCTCGTGACGCAGCTCCCGATGCTCGCGGCAGCGGCGCAGCAACAGAGAGAGGTGATCGACGTCGATCGGCTTCTGAATGAAGTCGAACGCGCCGAGCTTCATCGCCTCGACCGCGTTCTCGATCGTCCCGTACGCCGTCATCACGATCACCGGGAGCTCCGGATCGCTCTCCTTCGCCTGTCGCAGGACGCCGATGCCATCCGCGCCGGGCAGGCGCAGGTCGGTGAGCACGGCCGCGTAGCGACGACCCTCGGCCAGCCAGCGCATCGCTTCCGTGCCGGATTTGGCGACGTCCGGCTCGAAACCGTCGGCCGTGACGGCTTCCCGCAGCATGTGCGCGAGCGATTCCTTGTCCTCGACGATCAGGAGGCGCTTCATGGTCCCGGGTTCCACGGAACGGCCAACAGGAGCGGCCAGAGGAGGCGCGCGCCGCGCGTCACCGGATACCGCTCCTGCGTGCGCGGGAGAGCCGCAGGAGCTCACGAGCGCCAAAGATGAGATGGAGCACGCCGATCCCGGAGACGAAACCGCGCACGAACGGATTATCCGCCCACAATGCGATCGCCGCGCTGCTGTGCAGCAGCGAGTTCATCGTCCACATCCGCGTCCATGGAACGACTGTGAAGAATAACCCCGCCTCCAGACAGTAGAGGGCGAAGAACAGGGGCAGTGACATTCGGGGGGATTCTATCTTGAGTACGGCGGGCGGACCGCCGCACTCCAAACAAAAGCGCCGGCTGACGCCGGCGCTTTCACTCAGTCGCGTTTGACGCGACCTCCGCCGCTGTCCCCGCGGCTGCTGCGCCCACCACCACCATCGGAGCTGCGCGTGCTGCTGGAGCCGCCGGAGCTTCCTCCTCTGCTCGACCCTCCGGAGCTGCGCGTGCTCGATCCTCCCGAGCTGCCGCTGCGGCTCGACCCTCCCGAGCTGCGCGTGCTGGATCCGCCGCTGCTGCCGCCGGACGAGCGAGAACCGCGATCGACGCTGCCCGAGCTGCGTCCGCTGCTCGAGGATTTGCCACTCGTCGAGCTGCTGCCGCCGTCGCGCGGTCGGATGCGCGCGCCGCCCACGCTGTCGATCACACGGCGTGAAGGCGAGCTCGAGCTGCCGCTCGACGTGCTACTGCCGGAGCCGGAGGGATCGCGGCGCTCGCCGCCCCGATCGGGGATCCGGTTGCGCCACGCGCTGCTGCCACCGGAGCTCTCGCCGCTCGGAGGGTTCGTGCCGGTCGTCGGCGGTGTCGCCTGCGTGTCGCGCTCGCGGGTGCGGTCGCGCCAGCTCGGGCCGGACGAGCGTGGAGTCTCGCTTTCGCTCGGCGTCGAGACATCGCGGTCGCGACCGCGGCCGACGGACCCGGAGGAGGAGCCGGAGTCCGCCGGCTGCGAGGCCGGAGGTGCCGGCGTGCCGCCACGGTTCACCCGGCCGCTGGTCGTATCCCCCGACCCTCGACCGATCGGCGCGACGCTGCCACGCCCAACGGGGGCGACGTTGCCGCGGCCGATCGGGGCAACGGATTCCGTGCCGCCGCCGCGGCGTACGGTCACGCCACCGGTGACCGAGCCTGAGCCTGAGCCCGAGCCGGCGCGCGCCCGGATGACGCGATCGCGAACCGCCCCGCCGACATCGCCGTCACGGCGGAAGAACGGCGTCATATCCACCGTCCCCACTCCGCCGGCGCCTGTCTCTGCACCCGTGTGACGGCCGTCGAGTCCGCGGCGACGAACCGCCTCGGCCGGATCGTTCCACTCCTCACGCGTGAATCGCGACGGGCCGCCACCCACGGTCGCGTAACCATCGCGGTTCCGTCCGAGGCGCTGCTTGACCGCATCGGCCGTGAGAGCGGCGCGGTCGACTCGGTTCGAGACGATGCCGCGCGAATCGACAAACGTCCATGGCCGCAGGTCGAGATCGTTGACGCGAACGCGGCCATAGAAACCGAAACCGTAGCGATGACCTTGGTAACGGTACGGGTTGTACGCCCAGCTGTAGTACGGCCGATAGCAATCCCACCAGCCGGCAGGCGCCCAACCGATGTAGCCGGAGCCGTACATCCAGTACACCCAGGCGGGTGAGTAGCCGTAGCCGGGCACCCATACCCAACCGTAGCCCGGATCGAATGCCCAGCGGCCATAGTGATACGTGCCCCAGCCCCACGGATCGTACGAGACCCAGGTGAGTGCTCCGCCGCGGTTGTACCAGTAGCCGTTGTAGTACGGGCGCCAGCCGACCGCAACGAACGGCCGCCACGACCAGCCGACACCGGTCACGAAGACCCAGCGGCCGTGATCGTCGAGATCGTCCGACCAGTACGCCTGGCGCCGATCCATGTATTTGTGGCTGTACGTCCCGAAGCTCTCCGCCCGCTTGAGGAACCAGCGCTCGAAGTCATCGGAGGCGAGTCGCTGATCACCGATGAGGTCGAAAACGCCGCGGTCGTCGACGTTCGCGGTCTCGCCCTGGCGGAGGCGCGTGGCACGCGTGGGCGTGCGCACTTCGAGCGAGCCGTCGAACACCGTCACCCGGTCACGGCCCCGCGCGTCGGTCTCGACCGAGTACACGCCCTCGTGCTCGGCCATGTAGCTGGCGTTGTCGGTATCGAGCCGGACGTGATCGCGTCCGATGTCCGTTCGATGCACCGCGACCTTGCCGTATTTCAACTCGATGACCGTCTCGTTGCCGTCGCCGTCGTACGCGTCGAGCATCGAACGGAACCGCAACGCGGACGCGCGGTCGATGCCGATGATGTTGCCGTCGGAGAGCCGGACCTCGGCGCGCCCCCGGCGCGCGGTGACGACTTCATCGCCCGGATAGATCGGGAGGTTGCGATGCGCTTCGATCTCGCGCCCATCCTCGCCGGAGCGAACGATCGTCCCGCCGTCGTCATAGGAGAGGTACGACTGATGGCGATCGTCGTCGTCCGCGAGCGCGGGAATCGCGAGAGCGAAGGTGAGAAGGGTGAGCAGAACGGCTTTTTTCATAGGACTCTCCTGCAATCCGGGAACGCTCCGGTTGCGGCCGACATGCCACGCTCGGATGAGTATTCGGCCTTTGTTCTGAATGAGTTAACGGATGAGACGGCCGTTCGGTGTCCTCATGAGGGGAGAGGGCGTCCCCTTTGGAGTGCGGAGGCGAGAACCGATGGGACGAATGGGACCCATGGGACCTATGGGACCTATGGGACCTATGGGTAGCTACCCATTCGTCCCATCCGTCCCATTCGTCCCATTCGTCCCACCTAGGTCCCGTACTCCAGACGGCTCGCGAGGATGGCCGGCAGACCGGCCTTGACGATGGACGCCTGCGTCTTCGCCACGTCGTAGTCGACGCGAAGGAACTGCACGGTCCGTTTGTCGGTGTCCAGGATCAGACACGCCGCGGCGGGGTTGCGGTCGCGCGGCTGGCCGACCGAGCCGGGGTTGATCAGATAGCGCTGCTTCGGATCGAGCTTCACCGTCGCTTCTTCGCGGACGGCGAAGCCGCGGACGTTTTGTTCGTCGTCGATGGAGAAGACGGCCGGCAGGTGGGTGTGCCCGTACAGGATGATCGGAGGGTCGAAGAGCGCGAGGATCTGCGCCGCGTGATGCACGTTGAAGACGTACTCGTCTTCGTCGTATGGCGAGCCGTGGCAGAGCATCACGCCCCGATGCACGACCGGCCCGACGGTGAGGTCGCGGAGAAAGCGGCGGTTCGGTGCACTGAGGTGCTCGCGCGTCCAGAGCGCAGCGGCCTTCGCGGCCTGGTTGAAACCCTCGGCATCGTCGAGCCCCGCGGCGACGCGGTCGTGATTGCCACGGATGTAGACCTTGCGACCCTTCAGCGTGCGCATCGCGTCGAGCACGTGATTCGGCTGCGCACCGTAGCCGACGAAGTCACCGAGGCAGACGACCAGCTCGTACTTCTTCCGGTGGACGCGCTTCATCACGGCGCGGAGCGCCTCCGCGTTCGCGTGCAGGTCGCTCAAGACGAGAGCCCTCACGCGCGCCTCCCTGACCACGTCGAGCGCCGCGCCGCGTCGAGCACGTTCTTAGGCAGCTCGAGCACCAGGCGCTCGGCGATCTCCGCCGGCGTCTCCTCCTCCCGGATGTCGATGGTCAGGTCGGACATCCGGTAGTATCGAATCCGGTTCGCATACAACTCGTGCGTGGAGAGGTCGTCGCGGAACAGCGGCCGGTCGTCCTTGGTCCCGATGCGCGACCGGAGCAGCGCGTACGGCGCCGACAGGAACACGCTCAGCCCCTCGGACTGGATGAACTGGATGTTCTCGTCGAACGTGAACGTCCCCCCACCGGTGGCGATGACGGCGGCGTCGAGGTGACGTGTGGAGCGAAGCAGGTCGCGCTCGCGTTTGCGAAAGTACGGCTCCCCTTTCTGCGCGAACACTTCCTTGATCGACATCTTCTCCGCCGACTCGATCAGCTCGTCGAGGTCGAAGAAAGGCGCATCGATGCGCGCGGCGAGCGCACGGCCGATGGTCGTCTTTCCGGAGCCCATGAAGCCCACCAGGTAGATCTTCATTGCCGAATGACTGCCGAGGGTAGCACGCCCGATTCGGTTGGCGGTTGGCGGTTGGCGGTTGGCGTTGGACACGGAGGTGTGGGTTGCGACCGCCAAACGGCAACCGGCAACTCCATCTAAAGCGAGAACTTGTCCATGAAGCGCGTCGAAATGTCGCCTCGAATGAACTGCTCGTTGTTGAGGATCGCGCGGTGGAGGGGGATGGTCGTCTTCACGCCTTCGACCACAAACTGCTCGAGCGCCCGGCGCCCGCGGGCGATCGTCTCCATCCGGTCTTTCCCGCGCACGATGAGCTTCGCCAGCAGCGAGTCGTAGTGCGGCGGGACGTTGTAGTCGCGATAGATGTGGGTATCCACACGCACGCCCGGACCGCCGGGGAGGTGCAGCTCCCGGATCTTGCCGGGGTTCGGTGCGAACGTCACCGGATCCTCCGCGTTGACGCGAAACTCCATGGCGTGCCCGCGCAGGCGGAACACGCCCTGCGGAACCGACAGTGGCTCGCCGGCCGCGACGCGGATCTGTTCCTTCACCAGGTCGATGCCCGTCACTTCCTCGGTCACCGGGTGCTCGACCTGGATGCGGGTGTTCATCTCCATGAAATAGAACTCGCCGTCCTGAAAGAGGAACTCGATCGTGCCGGCGTTGACATAGCCCACGAACTGGCAGAGGCGCACCGCGGCCTCGCCCATCTGCCGGCGCAGCTCGTCGGTGAGCGCCGGCGACGGCGACTCCTCGATGAGCTTCTGATGCCGGCGCTGAATCGAGCATTCGCGCTCGCCGAGGGCGACGATGCGGCCGTGGGTGTCGCCGAAGACCTGGATCTCGATGTGGCGTGGCCGCTCGAGGTACTTCTCGAGATACACGTCGGCGACCCCGAATGCGCGCTCCGCTTCATTGCGCGCCGTCGCGTACTGCGTCTCCAGTTCGTCTTCCTCCCAGCAGATGCGCATGCCCCGTCCGCCGCCGCCGGCGGAGGCCTTGAGGATCACCGGAAAACCGATGGTCTTCGCGATGTCGAGCGCTTCCTCCGGGCTCGTCACCGCTCCTTCGCTGCCCGGAATGATCGGCACGCCGGCCTTCTTCGCCGTCTCGCGAGCGCGGGCCTTGTCGCCCATGAGGCGAATGGCCTCGGCCGACGGTCCGATGAAGGTCATGCGGCACTCGCCGACGATCTCCGCGAAGTGCGGATTCTCGGAGAGAAAGCCGTAGCCGGGATGAATCGCGTCCGCGCCGGAGATCTCCGCGGCGGCGATGATGCTGGAGATGGAGAGGTAGCTCTGCTTCGATGCGGCGGGACCGATGCAGACGTCGTCGTCGGCGTAGCGGACATGGAGCGAGTCGCGGTCGGCCTCCGAATGGACAGCCACCGTCTTCAGCCCCAGTTCCTTGCACGCGGCGATGATGCGCAGGGCGATCTCGCCGCGATTCGCGATCAGGATCTTCGAGAACATGCGGGCGGACTATACCTTGACCGCGAACAGCTTCTCGCCGTACTCCACGGGCTGGCCGTTCGAAGGGTAGATCTTTGCGATGACGCCGTCGATGTCCGACTCGATCTCATTCATCAGCTTCATCGCCTCGATGATGCAGAGAACCTTGCCCTTCGAGATGCGATCGCCGGCGTTGACGAACGGCCCGGACTCCGGACCCGGCGCGCGGTAGAACGTCCCCACGATCGGCGAGGTGATGATGTGCAGGCCGGCCTCGCTCTCCTCTTCCGCCTTCTTCTCCGCGGCCTTCATCTCGGCCGCGGTCGGCGGCGCCAGGACCGGCGCGGGCGAGGCCGCGCTCTTGGTCTCGCCGCCGTGGACCACCTGCGGCGCCGAGGACTTGCCCTCGATTTTGACTCTCGTCCCGGATTGCTCGATCTCGACCGAGGCGATACCGCGCTCGGCGATCTTGTCGATGAGCTCCAAAATCT
>CAZLGP010000320.1:0-15396 GCA_964558905.1 uncultured Thermoanaerobaculia bacterium
GTACTTGCGAGCGCCGACCGGCCAGATGCGAGGCGCCGCGACGAGGCGATGCGGGGACATCGTAGAGGAGCGGCAACGAAGCAGATGGCCGGTCGCCGCCGCAAATACCGGACACCAACTTCCGGGGCGCTGTACTTAGGGCACGTCGCGGATGCCCTCAACCGTCGCGGCTTCGGGCGGCGCAGCGCGCCTGGCCGCCTTCCGCCCGGACCGCCGGCGTCCCGCCGGCTGACGTGCACGCTTGGCTGCGCCGGAGGCGCGCTCAGAGGGTAGCCGGTGGCGAGCGCGGAGCGCCGCCACCGGACCCACGGCAATTGTCGATCTCCGCCCCGGTCGGGGCGGCAGGCGTCTCTTCCGCCCCTACCGGGGCGGTCTGATCTGCGTGCGATTCTTTCCGGTGGCTGCGCGCTTTCGCGCGTGCCACCGGCTACCCTCTGATGTCCCTCTGGGACGACTCCTGCGGCACCGCGAAATGTCCAAACTCGAGGTGCACGCGGGACGCGTGCACGTCAGCCGCCGAGACGGCGGCGGTCCGCTGGTTTGAAAACATCACTCCTCGTCCCGCGTCCGGACCGACAGCCAGCTACCGAACCAGCCCGCGAACATCCCTCCGGCGACGAGCGCGGCGATCTTCTGCCACGGTAGAAATCCGAGGAACAGGAAGCTCCAGAGGATGGAGCTCGACGGCGCGAGCGAGCGTCGCGAGACTTCGTACAGGACGAACAGCAGGGCCACGGACAGGACGCCGCCGATGGTCCCTTGCAGGAAGCCCTCGAGGAGGAACGGGCCGCGGATGATCCGCTCGGTTGCGCCCACGAGGCGCATGATCTCGATCTCCTCGCGGTAGAGGAGCATCGTCAGGCGGATGACGTTGGCGATCGTGAAACAGGCGGCGATGCCGAGAATGCCTCCGGTGACGAGACCGATGATGTTGATGACGTTCACGAGCCGCCGCAGGCGCGTCAGCCACTCCCAGTCGTACTGCACCTGCTCGACGCCGGCCATCGCGCGGAGAAGGGCGATGTTGTTCACCAGTCCCCGCGACTGCGCGAGGCGAGGATCGACTTCGACCTCGTACGACGGCGGAAACGGGTTGTCGTCGAGCTGCCCGACCACCTCGCTGAGGTTCGCGAAGTAGCTCTTGAACCGCGCCAGCGCTTCATCGCGCGAGACGAAGCGGCGTCGGGCCAGCTCCGGCCGCGCGGCCAGGAATGCGTCGACGGCCTGGGCCTCCTGCGGCGTGGCGGTCGGCTCGAGATAGATGACGATGCGCGAGCGCCCCTGCCACTGCGCGGCGGCGCGCCCGAGGTTTTCGGCGACCAGGAGAAAGGTACCGACGATCAGCAGAGAGATCGCGATCATGGCGACTGCCACGAACGAGGTCCGCTTCGAGACCCAGATCCGGCGCACGGCCTCCCGAAAGAACCAGGAGAAGGTGTTGGAGGGAACCTCGGGCTCTTTGCGCGCGGCAACGAAATCGCGGGGCACCCGCGCAGTTTACCTTTGCGCGAGAGACCAATGCTGCGTACGAGCTCGGAGTCTCAAAGTCTCAAAGTCTCAAAGTCTCAAAGTCTCAAAGCCCGCCGCCCGCCACGAGGTCGGGGTTGGGTGGTGGCCCACTCTGAGACTTTGAGACTTTGAGACTCGTGGCCGAGGACGGGGATTCGCGAAGCAGGAAACGAGGCGAGTCGAAGGGCTCATCCGCCGATGCCGAACAACCCTTCCCTCCGCTCGCGATGCTCGATCGTGCGCGCCTTCTCGTCGGCGAGGCGGCCCTGCTCGAGGGTGATGAATCTGCGTCCGCTCGAGCGGATCAACTCGCGGTCGTGCGTGGCGAGAAGGACCGTCGATCCGCGGAGGTTGGCCTCGGCGAAGATCTGGATGATCTCCTGCGAGAGCTCGGGGTCGAGGTTGCCCGTGGGCTCGTCGGCGACGAGGACCAGAGGGTCGTTGATCAGCGCGCGGGCGATGGCTACGCGCTGCTGCTCGCCGCCGGAGAGATGCGGCGGATAGGCGTTCAGTTTGTGATGGAGGTTGACGATGCGCAGGGCCTGATAGGCCTTCTTCTTGTGCTCCTTCGGCGGAACGTTGAGCACCGTGAGGATGAACGACAGGTTCTCGAACACGGTCATGCGCTCGATGAGCTTGAAGTCCTGGAAGACCATCCCGATCTCCCTGCGGAAGAAGGGGAGCTGGGAGCGCTTCATCGCATTCAGGTTGCGCCCGTTGACGACGATCTGTCCCTCGGTCGGGTTGATCTGGCGGAGGATCAGCTTGAGCAGCGTCGACTTTCCCGCGCCGCTCGGGCCCGTCAGGAAGACGAACTCGCCCTTCTCGATGTGGAACGTGACGTCGTGCAAAGCCGTCGAGTAGCGGTCGAAGCGCTTCGTCACGTGATAGAAGTGGATCATGATCCTCGGGCATGATAGCCCGGAGTTAAGTAGGGTCAGACCTGGAAACTCTACTTAAGCGGTGGTTGTGTGGTCGGCTTAAGTAGAGTTTCCAGGTCTGACCCTACTTAACTCGCTGCCCAGCACCCAGCACCCAGGACTCTACGCTGTGACACGCTTTCTGTTGGTCTGCCTCGGCGGCGCGCTCGGCTCGGGCGCGCGGTACCTCGTGTCGCTCGGCGCGGCGGCCGCGTTCGGCATCGGGTTTCCGTACGGGACGCTCATCGTCAACGTCGCCGGATCGTTCGTGGTCGCGTTCGTGATGCAGATGAGCATGACCGGAGAAGTCCTCACGCCGGAATGGCGGCTGCTCCTGACCACCGGCGTCATGGGCGGCTTCACGACCTACTCGACGTTCAACTACGAGACGATGGGCTACTTCCGGCAGGGCGCGTGGGGTGTGGGGACGCTCAACGTCGCGGCGACGCTGGTCGGTTGTCTGGCGGCCGGGCTGGCCGGCTTCGCGCTGGCGCGGCTGATCTTCGGACGATGACAAAGGGGACGATGACAAAGGGAAGATGACAAAGGGGAAGTGACGATGCGCGCACTGGAAGGCGAGCAGGTGATGGTCCGCATCTTCTTCGGAGAGTCGGACAAGTGGCGGCACCGTCCGCTGGAGACCGCGCTCCTCGAGCGCCTCCGCGCCGAGGGCTTCGCCGGCGCGACCGTGTTCCGCGGCGTGGCCGGCTTCGGCGCGAACAGCATCATCCACACGACCCACCTCCTCGAGCTCTCGAGCGACCTGCCGGTGGTGATCGAAGTGGTCGACACCGCCGAGCACATCGAGAAGCTCACCCCCATCCTCGACGAGATGCTGGGGGATGGGTTGGTGACGATGGAGAAGGTGAAGGTGCTGCGGTACAGGGGGCGTTCCTCATGAGTGCGAGGTACACCCTCGAGGAGTACTTCGGGATCGAGGAGATGTCGCCGGTCCGCCACGAGTACCTCGGGGGCGAGATCTTCGCGATGGCGGGCGGTTCTCGCAATCACAACCAGATCGCGCAGAACCTCGCGCGAGCGTTCGACGGGGTGCGTGCTCGCGGTTGCCGCACCTATCTCTCCGATGTCCGACTCAAGACTCCGGGGGGCCTGTACACCTATCCCGACCTCATGGTGATCTGCGCGCCTGCATCGCTCACGTCCGATCGCCTCGAGACCGTGACGAACCCCGTCGTCATCGCGGAAGTCCTTTCCACCTCCACGCGTGAGTACGACGCGGGTCAGAAGTTCGAGCTCTATCGCGCAATCCCCACCCTCCGCGACTACCTGCTCATCGATCAGTACACGGTCGAGGTCGAGCACCGCTATCTCGATGGCCGTGAGTGGACGAGCCGATCTCACGATTCGCGCGACGATCGCCTATCGCTGACCGGCTTGTCCGTGACCGCCAGCCTCGCGGCCATCTACGAGCTCGTCGAGCTTTGAGGTGGGGCGCGGGGTGTGGGAGCCTCCGAGCGCGTGATCCGGCGAGTTTCTTGGCGACCGCGAGTACCGTCGAAGCGTGCTCTCGGAGAGAGGGACCCCACATCCTCGGTGGTGAACACGTACTCGGTGCTTGCCACCTTCCGCGCAAACGCCGTTTCGATCGTGTATCCCTTCATTGAATGATGGACGGCCATGATGCCGCAGTCGGTATCACGAGCGGCGATCGCGAGCGGCTCCAACTCTCAAGCACTTTCGCGTAGTCCTTCAGATCCTTCACGCCCGCACATGCTGCGGCACGCGAAGGGATATCACCTTGCGCAGCGTGGGGTCGGACACCCGTGCAATTCAGGCATATCTCGGCCACCGAGGTATCAAGTCAACCGTCGTTTACAACCAGCTCGCCTGGGCGCGTTTTGAGAGCTTCGGCAACTGGTGAGTCATCGGCGGCTGAGAACTCTACCGAGCGCAGGAGTCCAATCGTACGTTAGACTGTGTCAGGAAGGACGCTAGCGGCGGGTAGGGAAACACGTTCCAGCGTCACTCCCTATGGGGGCCTTGTCGTCGGCATCTAGCTTAGCTAGGAGGGGATTCCTGAAAGCATTCTGGAGCTGTACCACACCGGTCGTTGGTGAGATTTATCTCGCGGAAGCTGGGACGCTGCTAGCATCGCTACCATCCGCGTCGGCCGACTGCATCTTTCTTGACCCGCCTTTCAATCTAGGCAAGTCATACGACGAAGCACGTGAGCTTGATCGTCGCCCAGCTGATGAGTACTTCGCTTGGCTGAAATCCATCCTGGACGAGTCAACCCGCGTCTTGAAGGTGGGAGGAGCGGTATTCATCTACCACATCCCGTCTTCAGCTATACGCCTCGCGGGGCATCTCGACGGTCGGTTGGAGTTCCGGCACTGGATTGCGGTTGCGATGAAGAACGGCTTCGCACGCGGCGACCGGTTGTACCCGGCCCACTACGCACTGCTCTATTACACGAAGGGCACGCCTACGTTCTTCCAGCGACCTCGTATCGCTCCGGAAACCTGCCGCCATTGTGATGGCTACGTTCGAGATTACGGTGGATATCTCCCGATCATCGAGGAGAACGGGGTGAATCTCAGCGATGTCTGGACCGACCTCAGTCCGGTGCGGCACAGATCGACGAAGACACGCGTAGCGAATGAACTTCCCCGGAAGATGACAGATCGCATCGTACGAATGAGTTGTCGCTCCGGTATGACGCTCGTCGATCCGTTCGGCGGCAGCGGATCAGTGCTGGTATCCGCGGCTGATGCCGGAGTGAGGTTCATCGGCGGAGACATCGTTGAAGATAACTGCGAACTCATGGTTGAACGTGTGGTGACTGTACTGCAAACAAAATCAGCGCGGAGGATCGATGGTGATGCAAGCGAGCGCGCGGGTCGCTAAGAGATTTTTCATTGATTTCATTACCCGCGATATCACGCTCGAGGATTCGCTACTCGACCTTATCGACAATTCGATAGATTCCCTTATCCGCGTTCGCGGCATCGATGTCACTGCTAACCTCCTCCAACCGTCGACGTCGCGGACCGATATATCCCGCCTTCCAACGATAGATCTCGATATATCGGGTGACCAAATCACGATCGTTGATCGCTCCGGGGGTATTCCTCTGAGGTTAGCGAGGGACGAGGTCTTCAACTTCGGGCGGCAGGAGGCTCGTCACTCCGGAACTCTGGGTGTCTACGGGATCGGATTGAAGCGAGCGATGTTCAAGCTTGGTGAGGAATTGGAGATCACATCCCGCACCATGCAAGATGGCTTCACAGTTCGCTTAGACGTTCAGAAGTGGCAGGAAGACGCAGACAACTGGACAATACCGATGAAGCGCGACACCCCCGCGCCTGCCGCTGCGAAGGCGGGTACAACCGTGACGATTCGTAGGCTGCGTCCGGATATTCGGATGCGGATTGCAGACGGGACTCTCGCCTCCAAGCTCACCGAAATGATCGGAACCACGTACTCGCTCTTCTTGGACCGATACGTCAGACTGCGTCTGAATGGTGAGCACGTCGCTGCTCGGCCGATACCCTTTGCCGGATCGAGTGAAGTCGCTGTCGGTAAAGATGAGTTCGCGGCAGAGTCCGTGAATGTGACGATCTACACGGGACTGGCTACCCGCGTCAACGATCAGTGGAACATAGAGCGCGCTGGCTGGTACGTGCTATGTAATGGGCGCGTGGTAGTCAGTGCGGACAAGACGGAGCTCACGGGCTGGGCGAAACCGCGTGCGCAGTTTGTGAGTAAATACCGCGGCTTTGTCGGGATTGTCTTCTTCTTCTCACATGATCCTGACGCGTTACCGTGGACCACCACGAAACGAGGGTTGAACGTCGAATCGATGGTTTACCAGATCGCCCGGCGGCACATGGTTGAAGCGGCACGTCCAGTCACGTCGTTCTTGAACCGAATGTACCCCGGTGAAGATCAAGAGAACATCTTGGAACGTGAGCTTGCGAACGATGTTCGTCCGATAGATGTGCGCACGCTGACGAGTGCTCCGGCGTCGAAGTTCGAAGCGAGACCAGCCCCTACTCGCAAGATTAGGAACACTGTGCAGGTCCAATATCCCGCGGATCCAGCGGAGATCGAACGAGCGCGGCGCGCGCTCCGTAAGCCCAGTTGGGGTGCATCAAAGATCGGGCGGTACGCACTCGATTACTTTCTCGACCGCGAGGCGCCACGATGACAGTTGCCGGAAGCTATAAAAAGGTGTTCTACGATCTCCGGCCAGGCAAACAGATCGAGCGGCGGATGCTGCTCGACACGTTTCAAACGCTCGCGAACGGCGGCTTCCGCATTGCGGACTACCAGTACACCGGGTTTGGTTCGATCTACTTTGTAGATTTCGTCCTGTTTCACAAATACCTGGGTATTACGAAGCTTCTGAGTCTGGAGCACGATCCCACCGCGGCGAAACGCGCTCGCTTCAATAAACCTTACGAACTCATTAGGCTCGAGATCAAGTCAGCATTCGACGCCATTCCATTCCTCGATCGCGACGTTCAGCACATCCTGTGGCTTGATTACGACTTTGCCCTTGAGGCGAGCGTGCTGGAGGATGTGCAACAGGCCGCATTTCAGCTGTCACCCGGGTCAATCCTGCTTGTGACAGTTGATGCCGAGCCGCCGGAGCTGGAGGAAACCGACGAGGCAGGGGAGCCAGTTCGGAAATCGTCTCCCGAGATTTCTTTCGAGATCCTGAAAGAGCAGTGCGGCGATTTGTGGAATCCTACGTGGACGGCTGCGGACTTCGCTGCATCGCAACTCGCTGAACGTGCCCGAGACATATTCAACCTCTCGATTTCCAACTCGCTCGCCGTTCGCCGTAACGTGACCTTCTTTCCGCTGTTCAGCTTTGTCTATCGTGATGGACATTCGATGTACACCTTCGGTGGAGTCGTCGGTGGCGACACCGAGCGACACCGGCTGAACGGGTGCGGTCTTGGCGCGGTCCGTTACTTACGACGTCAAGTGAGCGATCCGCCCTACGAAATTCCGGTGCCGCGTCTCACGCGAAAGGAAAGGCTGTACCTTGACGCGCGGATGCCTCTCACCTCGTCGCCGAAAACGAATCAGGCAGGCGTGTCGCTACGCGACGTTCGCGCTTACGAAGAGGTGTATCGGTTTTTCCCCACATATATTGAGGCTCTGTTTTGAATCTGTCGAGTGGTTGGAACAGCGGCGTTGCGAAATGCATCACGGCACCAGACGTAATCTTCCGACGGGCCGCTAGCGGCACCGCACTCCATTGGCCCCCACTGGCCGGCACTAGGGCGACACTTCTATCCGGTGACGGACACTTGGCGACGCTTAGCCTTAGCGACAGTTGGTGAAAGGTGATCGCTTTTCTGTCCCGAACCATCACCAAGCGTCATCGAGCGCCCGTAGTGCTGCTGCACCGCCGCAGCTGACGCGCCTTCGGCGCGCAGCTGAGCGCGATCAACGGCGGTTGGACGCGACCACGTCACCTCTCCCTCAGCGCCACCGCCACCGGCAACCTCGCCGCGCGGATCGCGGGGAACAGCCCTCCCACCACACCGATCACCACCGCCGACACGATCCCCCGCACGAGCAGCGGCGTGTTCACGTCGAATGCGAACGCGACCTGGCTGAAGGTCTGCCAGTTGAGGGTCGCGGTGCGGAAGCCGTCGAAGACGAGCCAGGCACCGAGTGCGCCGATGATGCCGCCGATGGTGGCGAGGATCACCGACTCGATCAGGACCGACACGACGATGGGCGCACCGCGGAAGCCGATGGCCTCGAGGGTGGCGATCTCCCGAGCGCGCGCGGCCACGGCGGTGTACATGGTGTTCAGCGCGCCGAAGATGGCGGCGAGGCCCATGAGCGTGGTGACGATGCCGGCGAGGAAGTTCACGATCTTCATCAGCATCTGGGACTGCTCGGCGTAGTACTCGGTCTCCCGCACGATCTTCAGGCTGACACGCGGGTCCGAGGTCAGCGCGTCTTTGAAGGTGTTGAAGCTGCCGGGCGAGGCGAGCCGCACGACGGCGTTCTGATACGACGAGCCGCGACGGTACGCGGGCGCGAGCACGGCGGCGTCGGACCAGATCTCCGACTCCGAGATCGAGCCGTCCGCCACGAAAATGCCGACTACTCGCCAGCGGTTCTGTCCGAACTCCAGCTCGGAGCCGATGTCGAGACCGGCGAACTGCTGCTGCGCGCCGCGCCCGACGATCACTTCGTTCCGCCCCGGCGCGAAATTGCGTCCCTCCACGATTTTGATCTCATCGCGAACGTCGAACGCGGTCTGCTCGACGCCGCGCAGCGGGACGTTGGCATCAGTCCCCGTGGTCCGCTTGGGCAGGTTCACGATGACGAACAGCTCCGGCGACACGAGCGCCTTCCCGTTCTTGCGCGCGACGCCCGGCGCCTCGGCGATGATGCGGGCCTCGTCGCGGCTGAGGATGCTCGCCATCTCCGAGTCGGCGCCGGTGCGCAGCACGAACACCGTGTCCGGCGAGCCGGCGATGGTCATGGTGCGGCGGAAGCCCTGACCGATCGACAGCAGGCCGACGAATACGGCGACGACGCCCGCGATGCCGACGATGGCCGCCGCCGCCGAGCCTTTCCGCCCCGGCAGCGTGCGCATGTTGAATCCGATGAGTGCCGCGGTCTGTGCGAAGAATCGCATTCATTCTCTCCTGAGCGCTTCGACGGGGTTCATGCGCATCGCCTGCAGCGCTGGCAGGAGACCGCTGATGATGCCGAGAAGGACGATGCAGAGGACGCCGAAAATGATGTCGGGCGCGCGCAGGATGAAGACGGGGAGCGCGCCCCCGGTCGGATCGCCCGCGCCGACGGCGAGGGTGCCGATGGCCAGTCCGATCCCTCCGCCGACGACGGCGATCAGCAGCGCCTCCGCGAGGACGAGCACGAGGACCTGCCCGTCCGTGAAGCCGATCGCCTTCAGCACGCCGAGCTCGCTGGTGCGCTCGCGCACGGCCTGGGCCATCGTGTTGCCGGCGACCAGGAGGATCGTGAAGAACACGACCGTGAGGATGAAGATCACGATCGCCGCGATGTTCCCGGCCTGCTCCGCGAAGGCCTTCACGAACGCCCCCTCGGTCTCCGTCTTCGTCTCCGCGGGCGAGTTCGCGAACTCCGCGTCGACGGCCTTCGCGACATTCTCGGCGAGCTTCGGATCCTTCACCCGGATGGTGTACCACCCGATCAGCCCCTGTCCGCCGCTGCGCATCTCGTCGAAGAAGTCATAGCGGAAATAGAAGTTCGACAGGTCGGTCTCCTTCGCCGCTCCGTCGTAGATGCCGACGAGATCGAACGTCCACAGCCGGTCGCCGTCCTTCGAGCGCCAATAGGTGGCCATGAGCGGAATCTTGTCGCCGACCTTCCAGCCGAATCGGTCGGCCGTGGTGCGGCCGACGATCGCGCCGGTGCGCGTCTTCAGCCAGGTCTCCATCTGATCTTTCGGCAGAACGTACTCGGGGTACATGCGCAGGAACTCTTCCGGCTTGACCGGCATCTGGCCGAAGAAGTTCTTCGGGTCCTGATAGATCGCGCCGAACCAGGTCGCATGGGTGGCGTCGGCGACGCCTTCGATGCGCTCGATGTCCGCCTCGTAGCTGGCGGGCAGGAGCTGGATGATCGAGACCTTGTGGCGCACGATGAGGCGATCGGCCCCGGCCACGGTGACGCCGGCGGCGAAGGCGGTCCGGATCGCGCCGAGATACGCGAACAGCACGAACGCGACGATGATCGAGAGGATGGTCAGGATCGTGCGCGTCTTGTGGCGCTTGAAGTTCGAGAGGAGCAGTCCGGCGTATCTCATGCGGCCATCTCGGTGGAGAGTTGCCCATCGACCATGTACAGACGCCGGGACGCGCGCTGGGCCGCATGAGGATCGTGGGTGACCATGATGATGGTCTTGCCCTGCTCGCGGTTCAGGCTCTGCATGAGGTCGAGGATGCCATCGCCGGACTTGCGGTCGAGGTCTCCGGTGGGCTCGTCGGCGAGGATGAGCGTCGGATCGGTGACGATCGCGCGGGCAATGCCGACCCGCTGTTGCTCGCCGCCCGACAGCGTGCGCGGCGTATGTTTCGCGCGGTGGGTGAGGCCGACGATCTCGAGCGCGGTGGCCACGTGGCGTTTGCGCTCGGAGCTCGAGAGGTTCGTCAGCAGGAGCGGCAGCTCGACGTTCCTCTCCGCGGACAGCACGGGCAGGAGGTTGTAGAACTGGAAAACGAATCCGACGTGGCGCGCGCGCCAGTGCGCGAGCTGCGCACGCCCGAGGTTGTCGATCCGCTCGCCGCCCACTTCGATGACCCCGCTGGTGGGACGGTCGAGCCCCGCCAGGAGGTTGAGCAGCGTCGACTTGCCCGATCCCGACGGTCCCATCAGCGCAAGGAATTCGCCGCTGGCGATATCGAGGTCGAGACTGCTCAGCACACGGATTTCCTCGGAGCCGCGGTGGAAGGTCTTTTCGACGTTGCGGAACTGGACGAGAGTCATGGTTTCTCCTCGGGTTGCCAGTAGCCAGTAGCCAGTAGCCAGTAGCCAGTAACCAGTAGCCAGTAACCAGTTGCCAGTGCCGAGGACTCTCGGACGGCTGGAACGAACCACCAACCACAGCATCGGGCAACTGCGTGCGTGTGTTGAGCGTTTTTAATCACTCACGCGTCGCGCGCAAGTGGCGACCGGCGAGTGGCGACTGACCACCGGCGAGTGGCGCCGGGCAACTGACAACTGATCACTGATAACCGACAACTGGCCACTGGCTACTGGCTACTGGCCACTGGCAACTGGCAACTGGCTACTGGCTACTGGCTACTGGCTACTGGCTACTGGCTACTGGCTACTGGCTACTGGCTACTGAAACTCGATCGCCGTCCGCGAGCTCTTCTCCCGTGACGGCCACCGTCTCGCCGGCAGCGAGTCCCGAGATCACCCGTGCGATCTCGCCCTCGGTGCCGCTGACTTTCACCGCCCGGCGCTCGAGACGGTTCTCTTTCACCACGAAAACCACGTCCTGTTCGCCGTCGCGGCGGATGGCACCTTTCGGCACTTCCACCATCTCCGTGGTGGCGGTCTCGGCCTCGTCGGTGATGAACGTGACCTTCACACCCATGTCGGGGAGGATGCGCTGGTCGCGCTGATCGAATGCGATGCGCACTCTCACCGTGGCCTTCTGGCGATCCGCGGTGGGGACGGCGGTGATGACGTGCGCGGGGATGCGCCACTCGGGATAGGCATCGAGGACGGCCTCCACGCGCTGGTTCGGATGGACGCGGTTGATGTAGGCCTCGTTGACGTCGACTTCGATCTCGAGCGAGGCCATGTCGACGATCGTACAGATGCCGGTGCGGGTGAACCCTCCGCCGGCGGAGACGGGCGAGATCATCTCGCCGGGCTGGGCGTCCTTGGAGACGACGATGCCGTCGAACGGCGCGCGGATGATCGTGTCCTCGACCGTCTGGCGCTGGACGTCGACCTGCCGCCGCGCGGTCGTGAGCTGATCGGACTGCGCGGCGAGACGGGCTTTGACCGCGTCGAGCTGGGCGCGCGCACGATCGAGATCGGCGCGGCTGGAGATCTCGCTGCGCGCGAGGCGTTCCGCCCGATCGTAGTCGAGCTGGGCCTCGCGGATGCGCACGCGCGTCTCCTCGAGCGCGCTTGCCGCAGCCGTGGCCTCGGCCTGCGCGAGGGCGAGTCCACGCGAGGGATGCCCGGCATCGAGGCGCGCGAGCTCCTGTCCTTCCTTGACCTGCATCCCTTCCTCGACGAAGACCTCGACGACTTTGCCGGTGACTTTCGACGAGACCGTCGCCTGGCGGCGCGCGGTGACGTAGCCGCTGGCGTTGAGGACCGCACCGCGGCTGGAAGAGGCGACCGCCTTGGCCGAGGCCACCGTGACTTCCTTCGCGCCTTCGCGCGTGAGAGCCCAGGCGCCGAGCGCGAGGAGGACGAGGGCGATCGGCGCGATCACCCACCACGGCGTGCGCCGGCGAGCGTCCGCCGCCGGGCGTGAAATGCGAAGACCATCGAGCGTTGCTTTGTCGACCATGAGTTGAAGGCGCGCATTATGGCCGGATAGGGGCCGGTTGTCAGTTGACGAATGTCAGGACCTGGGGGGTGAAGTGCTGAGTGCTGAGTGCTGAGTGCTGAGTCCTGAGTCCTGAGTGCTGAGTCCCGCCCGCCCACATCTCCAGCACCGAGCACGCAGCACCGAGCACCCGGCCTCAGCACCGGGCTCCGGCAATGAGCATTCAGGACTCAGAACTCAGGACTCAGGACTCAGCACTCAGCACTTGTTAAATCTTGTGACAATCGAGGCCGACGGAAACGGCGCTATGCCACCATTGCGTTCGAACACGCCGATGCGCCGTCTCTTCCGCCGCTCGATGATCTGGTTTCTGCCCGTGGTGATCCTTCCCGTGGGCGCACTGCTGATCATGCAGTACCGCTTCCTGCGCGCGCTGGAGCAGACGAGCGTGTCGGCGGAGCGGAACTGGCAGCGCAATGCGATCGAGGCCATCGCCGCGGACGTCGATGAGCGCTTTCGCCGCGACGCCACGTCCGCGCTCATGCTCACGCACGTGCAGCTCGTCAGCGTCGCGACCCTCGGAAAGCACTTCCGCGAACATCCCGTTCCCGGCGTGAGCCGCTACTTCGCCGTCGAGTTCCACGGCAATCACTACACCGGCCAGCTCTTCGACGCGAATGGGATCGAGGTGACGTCCGACTGGGGCGAGAGCGAGGCCGTGAAGCTGGCCACCATGCCCTGGCACATGGCCTACCGTTGGGAGCGGGTCGTTCATCCGGAGCTGCAGACCGACGAGCGCGATCGCGGACATCGGATCATCCTTCGCCCGGTCGTCGACGCCTCGATGCGCGTGGTGGGGGTCGCCGGGGTGATGCTCGATGCGAAGCTGGCCTTGCCGAAGGTCACGCACATCGCCGCCAACCTCTTTCAGAACCGCCACCCGTCGCGCTCGATGAACGTTCGCGTCGGCCCCGGCCTGCCACTGCGCACGCCGCGCGGTCGCGATTTCATCTCCCAGCCGCTGGGTTTCGTCTTTACCGACTGGCGTGTGGGCGTCCGCGATGCCTGCGCGAGCCCCGAAGAGCTGGCCGCGTATCAGTTCCGGCACAACATGATGTGGACGGGCGGCGCGTTCGTGGTTCTCCTAGGTGCCATCGGCCTCGCCGGCGGAGCGCTTGCGCGGCAGATGCGCCTCTCGCAGATGAAGAGCGACTTCGTGTCGAACGTGTCTCATGAGCTGCGCACGCCTCTGTCTTCCATTCGCGTCTTCGGCGAGTACATGCGTCTCGGGCGCGTGACGAAGGCGGAGAAGATCCAGGAGTACGGTGAGTACATCGAGGCGGAGAGCCGCCGACTCACGCAGCTCATCAACAACATCCTCGATTTCTCGAAGATCGAGTCGGCGGAGAAAAAGTACCGCTTCTGCCCGACCGACGTCGTCGATCTCGTGGAACAGACCGTGGCGGGATTCGAGATGCCGCTCCGCGACTCCGGCGTCTCGATCGCCTTCGCGTCGCACGGGACGCGTCCGCCGCTCCTGCCACTGGACAAGGATGCGATCGCGCAGGTGCTGATGAATCTGCTCGACAACGCCGTGAAGTACTCCAACGGAAACAAGAGCATCGAGGTGACGGTGCGCGGGTCGAGTGACGAAGTCTCGATCTCCGTCCGCGATCACGGCATCGGGATTCCGGCCTCGGAGCGCAAGAAGATCTTCGAGAAGTTCTACCGCGTCGGCAGCGGCCTCGTTCACGACGTCAAAGGGAGCGGCCTCGGGCTGTCGATCGTGGAGCACGTGGCCAAGGCGCACGGCGGACACGTGGAGGTCGACAGTGCAGTGGGCGAGGGGAGCACGTTCACGATCGTTCTTCCCTTGCGTCCCACGACCGATGGAACCGAAGTCAGAGTCCTGAGTGCTGAGTCCTGAGTCCTGAGTCCTGAGTCCTGAGTCCTGAGTCCTGAGTCCTGAGTCCTGAGTCCTGAGTTGAGGGAGTGCTGAGTGCTGAGTCCCACCCGCCCGGCGTGACTCCAGCACCCAGCACTCAGCACTCAGGACTCAGGACTCAGCACCCAGCACTTCGTCAAGGAGCCCGCATGACCCGAATCCTGATCGTGGAAGATGACCCGGCCATGTCCGTCGCGCTGCGCGACGGATTCGAGTTCGAGAAGTACACCGTCGAGATGGCGACCGACGGCGAGGAAGGGCTGCGGATTGCGGAGCGTGGCGATCACGACCTGATGATCCTGGACGTGATGCTGCCGAAGAAGAGCGGCCTCGATGTCTGCAAGGAGCTGCGCCGCAACGGCAGCCACACTCCGATCATCATGCTCACCGCCCGCGGGCAGGAGATCGACAAGATCGTCGGCCTCAAGCTCGGCGCGGACGACTACGTGACCAAGCCGTTCAGCTTCATGGAGCTCCTGGCCCGCGTGGAGGCCGTGCTGCGGCGCATGTCGCGCAACGCCGCCGGCGACGAATACGCGTTCGGCGACGTGACCCTCGACTTCCGCACCTACCAGGCCACCAAGGCCACCCTCCCCATCGAGCTCACCCCGCGCGAGTTCCGCATCCTGCGCTACTTCATCGACCACGCGGACGAAGTGGTCACGCGCGAGGCGCTCCTCAATCACGTCTGGGGTTACGACAGCTCCGCGTTCACGCGCACGGTCGATACGCACATGGCCCGGCTCCGGCAGAAGATCGAGAACACCCCCGGCGAGCCGCGCCACCTGATCACGGTGCACAGGGTGGGCTACAAGTTCGTACCGTAGCGCCCCAAAAACCCTGAGCAAAGCGAAGGGTCAACGGAGCCCTCTCGATTCACGTGCATGGCGCGCTCATCGTGAGGGCTCCCTTGATCCTTCGCCGTCTACGCGGCTCAGGATTTTGGGGGGGAGTCCTAACCCTGAGCAAAGCGAAGGGTCAATGGAGCCCTCTCGATTCACGTGCATGGCGCGCTTCTC
>CAZLGP010000321.1:0-13047 GCA_964558905.1 uncultured Thermoanaerobaculia bacterium
GCGCGAGGAGCTTGTCGAGCGATCCCGCGGCTTCGTCGATCCCCTCGGATGCGTCGCCGCGCGCCGCGAATCGCGCCGGTGCGGTGACGATCGTGAACGCCGCGGGATCGACGTCCGCGACTTCGTCCCAGTCGAGCGGCATCGAGACGCGCGCGTCGGGTGTCGGACGGACGGACCACGCCGAGGCCACGGTGCGGTCCTTCGCGTTCTGGTTGTAGTCGAGGAAGACGCCGTGGCGCTCCTCCTTCCACCACTTGCTCGTCGCGAGGTCGGGCACGCGGCGCTCCACTTCTCGCGCGATGGCCAGCGCCGCGCGGCGCACCTGATCGAACGTCCAGCGGGGCTCGATGCGCACATTCACGTGAATGCCGCGCGAGCCGGAGGTCTTCGGCCAGCCGCGGAGATCGTGCTCCTCGAGCACGTCACGGACGATCAGGGCCACGCGGCGCACGTCGTCGAAGCTCACGCCCGGGCCGGGATCGAGGTCGACGCGGAGCTCGTCGGGGTGCTCGAGATCGTCGGCGCGGACGGGATGCGGGTTGAGGTCGATGCAGCCGAGGTTGACGATCCAGAGGAGCTGCGCCGCGTCGCTCACGACGATCTCGTGCGCGGTGCGGCCGGACGGGAACTTCAGCTCGACCGTCTCGATCCAGTCGGGCCGTTTTTCCGGCGCGCGTTTCTGGAAAAAGGGCTCCGCGTCCGCGCCGTTCACGTAGCGCTTGAGCGCCATCGGCCGGTTCGCCACGCCGCGCAACGCGCCGTCCGCAACCGCGGCGTAGTACTTCGCGAGGTCGAGCTTCGTCAGTCCGGCTTTGGGAAAGAAGACCTTGTCCGGATTCGTGATGACGACCTCGCGGCCCGCGACTTCGAGGACGGTCTGCACGGTCGCATTCTAGTGTCGTGTCACGGCACGGGCGTAGCCAGGGCGCTAGGACGAATAGGACGGATAGGACGGATAGGACAGACAGGAGGTCCGGTGGTTCTCCCTATTCGTCCTATTCGTCCTATCCGTCCTATTGGTCCTACGCTGCGCAAACGACGATCACCGGCGCCCGAGAAGCGTGTCGACCGGCGCGTAGTCATCCGTCAGGCGGATGGCGCCACGCGGCGGCGGATCGCTTCGCAGCGCCGCCACGGACGATGCCAGGCCCGGAAAGTGCGCCGCGGGGGAAGCCTTCGCGCGCTCGAGCAGTACGTCGGGATCGGCGATCAGAGGAACGCTGCTCGCCAGAAACTCGCCTCCGGTGCGGATGACGGAAGGGAAGACGCTGGCCATCGTGGCGTGGATCGCCGCCGACAGATTCGAATCCGAGAACGCGCAGTGAAAGTGAACGATCCCGCCGTCGCCGAGTCGTGCCGCGACCGTGGTGAAGAGCTCGCGCGTCGTCAGGTGCGCCGGGATCGTGTCGCCATAACGGTTGACGGTGTAGGCGTCGATGACGATGAGGTCCCACCGCTGCTGTGACCGCGCCAGAAACGTCCGGCCGTCTGCGATGTGAATGCGGAGGCGCTCGCCGGGTGTGACGCCGAAGTAGCGCTTCGCCACGTCGACGACCAGAGGGTCGACCTCGACGATGTCCACGACGGCCTCGGGATAGAGATGCGCGAATTGCCGCGCGGCCGTCCCTCCGCCCAGGCCGATCATCAGCACCCGCCGGATTCCCGGTCGAAACAGCGGCGCGATGTGGAACGTGTCGGTGTACTCCAGGCCCGGCCCGAGCGGATCGCTGCGCAGCATCCGCGTCTGCATGGCCATGTTGAACTTCATCTCCCGGAACGGACCTCGATCCCGCACGAGGATGCGGTGATACGGACTGTCCCCGAGGAAGACCACACCCTCCTCGGCGCGTGGCGCGAGCAGCGCGGCATCGAGAATGGCCGGGCGGACGAACATCGACGCCGCGAACGCCAGCAGCGCCGCCGCCGAGCCGGCGGCGGCGAGCCTTCGCCGCGAGAACCCGCCCGAGCACGCTCCCGCCAGCACCAGCAGCAACGCCGCTGCGCACGCTCCCGCGGCGACGAACATCACCGTGCGCGCGATGCTTGCCAGCCAGTCGATGAGCACGAACGCAGTCACGATCGTGCCGGCGATGCTCCCGGCCGTGGAGAGCGCCGAGATCCCGCCGGCCGTCGATCCGCTGTGGCCAGTCGAGGTGGTGAAGAGACGAACGGCGATGGGTGAGGTCGTGGCGAGGAGGAACGTCGGCACGGCAAACAGGATCGACGCGGCGAGGAATGCGTGCGTGGCCAGGGCCAGGTTCGAGGCCGCGATGCGCGTGGAGAGAGCCGCGTCGATCGCAGGCACGAAGAGGAGCGAGACCGCCGCCGCGGCGAGCGTGCCGGCGAGGGTCGACGTCCGCGGCCATCGATCGGCCATCCGGCCTCCGGCCCAATATCCCACGCTCATCGCCACCATGAAGACCGCGATGACGGTGGTCGTCTCCCGCAGCGCCGCGCCGAACGTCTTCCCGATGATCCGGAACGCCGCCACCTGGAGCGCCATGAGAAGGGCGCCGGCTGCGAAAACGGCGATGCGCAGGGCGAGGCGTTCGGTCGGAGACACCTGGAGAGGATACCCGCTAACGCTCGGCCGTCGCTGCCTCGCCGGCACGGCCGGCAGCGCAAATCGAGGCATCGACCACGAACAACTACGAGTCGTGACCAGTGACCCGTGACTGGCGACCCTGACTGTGGCACTCCTTCCATTGCGACTTCGCGGAGAACTACTATGTCTTTCGAGGTATGAGCCCGATGAGCGCGAAGACCGATCGCTTTCGCGAGCTTCACCAGTCCGGATGCTTCGTCGTCCCCAACCCGTGGGACGTGGGAAGCGCGCGTCTTCTGGTGCAACTCGGTTTCCCAGCCCTGGCCACCACGAGCTCGGGATTCGCCTGGACGCTCGGCCGGCCGGACAATCGCATCACGCTCGATGAAGCGCTCGCGCACTTCGGCACGATCGCCGCGGCCGTCGACGTCCCGGTGAATGGCGACTTCGAAGGCGGCTTTGCGGTCGCACCGGAAGACGTGGGCCGGAACGTCGCCGCTGCCGCAACGACGGGCGTGGCCGGGCTGTCCATCGAAGACTCGACCGGTGACGCGGCGAGTCCGCTGTTCGACTTCGCCCTGGCGGTGGACCGAATCCATGCCGCGCGCGAAGCGCTCGATCGGGCCGGAACGGGCGTTCTGCTCACCGCGAGATCGGAAGGGTTCATCGTAGGAAAGCCGGACCTCGACGAGACGATCCGCCGCCTCGTGGCCTTCGCGGAAGCAGGCGCGGATTGTCTCTACGCGCCCGGCCTGCGCAACCTCTCCGATATCCGCGGCGTGATCGAAGCGGTCGCGCCCAAACCGGTGAACGTGCTGGTCGGAGGCGACTTCACGACGGTCGCGGAAGTGGCGTCGCTCGGCGCGCGCCGGATCAGCGTGGGCGGCGCACTCGCCCGCGCGGCCTGGTCGGGATTTCTCGACGCTGCGCGCGAGATCGCCGAGCACGGCACGTTCAGCGCTCTCGCTCGCGCGATTCCGTTCGCGGAGCTGAACCGCAGATTCGACTGACCCGAACGCAATGCAGGAGGAGAGTATGAAACTGGGGGCTTTCTCAGTCAGCCTGGCCGTGAAGGACATCGAGGCGTCGAAGCTCTTCTACGAGAAGCTCGGCTTCACGGTTTTCGGTGGAGATCAGTCGAAAAACTGGCTGATCCTGAAGAACGGCGACCACGTCATCGGGCTGTTCCAGGGCATGTTCGACAAGAACATTCTCACCTTCAACCCGGGGTGGAATCAGGACGCCCAGCCGGTCGGAGAATTCACGGACGTTCGAGAATTGCAGCGCCAGCTCAAAGAGCGCGGCGTAACGATGATCGCGGAAGCCGACGAAAGCACGACCGGGCCGGCGAGCTTCATCATCGCCGATCCGGACGGGAACACGATTCTGGTCGATCAACACGTGTAGCTTCGGCAGCACGAGTGGTTGGTCCTAACCCGCATTTCTCACAGCCTCTCTGCTGCGACAGCCGCCGATAGCGGCCTGTCTGCTTCGCCGCACGACGATTTCGCTCCTCAACATTGTGTCAACTATGCTTTCGTCGCGAAATCGCCGTGACTCGCATCCAGGCCACTCTCGGCTGTCTCGCGACGAAAGGCTGTGAGAAATGCGGGCTAAGTACTCCGCCTCTTGCCGTCCTACGCAACTGCCACCGTGGAGTCCGTTTACCACGGTGACACGGAGAGCTCTCCGTGCCTCTGTGATGACCGTCGCCCGTCGGCTACCCTATCGGTCGAGGCTCCGCGCCTCACCGCATGACCTCCACGAATCTTGCGCGTCACGTATCGTCGTGGAACGACAAGATCGTGGATGCGCTGCGAGAACGCCCTCGTGTCACCGCGATCGGATTCAATCACCGCGCGCCGCACGGGTCATCGCCACCAGCACGCGCCGCGCGTCTTCACGCGTCGCGACCGGCTCGGGGAACTGGATGCGGGCGCCCTTCATCCCCTCCTTCGTTCGCGCGCGGACGACGAATCCCAGTCGATCGCACGAGACCATCGTCGCCTCCTCCGCCTCGAGTCCGCCGAAGTGGCGGGTGATCGCGCGCAGTGCGTCCGCGTGGTCCGCGTTCATGTGCTCGAGGATTCCCGCGGCGGATTCGGCGAGCGGATCGGCCTCGGCGGTCCGATAGTCGTCGGCGGTCACCCATCCCATGACGCCGAAGCCGCCGACGTAGTAGACCTCGGCGACGTCGAGGCGGAAGAACCCGAAGTCGGAGAAGTCGATCCAGTACTTCGACGACGGATGACGCTCGAGATAGGCCGCGCGGATCTCGTCCGTCGCGTCGATCCGCACGGCGTTGCCGAGGAGCGTCGCGCGCGGCGAGCCGAGAGGATCGGACTCGCTGCCGCTCTGCACGACGAGGAGGCTCGCGCGCGAATCGGCGACGACGTTCTTCGTGTGGATGGCCATGTTGCTGATGAGAAAAAGCGGCGCGCCGCCGGCGGTCAGCGCGTACGGCATGACCGAGGCGAAGGGAAAACCGGAGTGGTGGACGGAGTGTGTGGCCAGTGCGCCGATGCGCTCCGTCACGAGGAGCGTGCGCACGCGCTCCGCATGCGACGGCTCGAGTCCGGACGGCGGCAGGGAAGAAGACGACGAGGCGTGCTGGGTCATGTCAAGTAGCCATTTTCGCCGCGGCAAGGGTCTCGACGGCGGACAATTCGCGAGGCTTGCGGATCTCCAGCCGTACGCCGCGCCCCTCCGCGTACCGCGGAGCGCGGTCGATGACGTTCAACACCGCGCGCGGCAGCTTGCTCTCCTGCGCGACCCTCACCGCCTTCTCGCCCAACGCGAACGACGCCAGAAAGTAGTCCTTGCACGGCGTCATGTAGAGGACCGTGCGCTCTCGATGCTTCAGGCGAACGCTCCAGCCGGTGGACTTGCTCGAGAATCCCCAGACCACGTCGAGCGGAGGAAAGCGTTCGGAGATCCTCTGAATCAGCTCGAACCACAACGCTGCAGACGGGCCGAGCGCCGTCTGCAGTGCGCCCTCGGAGGGCGGCGCGGATTTGTCGTCGAAAAAGCTCAGCGCCATGGACGCCACTCTATGCCATTTCGCCGCAGCAAAACTGTTTCATGGCGGAGCCGTAGTCATGCTCATGAATGCGACCGTCGTCCTCCTCCACGGCCTCGGCCGGACTCCCTTGTCGATGACGGCCATGGCCGTGGCGGCGAGGCGGCGCGGTTACCGCGTGATCAACTGGCCTTACGCGTCGAAGCGGCTGTCGATCGCCGGGAATGCGGACGCGTTCGTCCGCGACGTCGTACCGCGACTCCGCGACGCCACGCGCGTCCACTTCATCACCCACTCCCTCGGCGGGATCATCGTGCGTCGCGTGCTGGCCACCCAGCGCCTTCCCAACCTCGGACGCGTAGTGATGCTCGCGCCACCGAACCGCGGCAGCGAAGTCGCCGACGTCCTGCAGGCCTCGACACTCCTCGCGCGCATCCAACCCCTGCGCGAGCTCGGTACCGGCGCGGGAAGCGTCCCGCTCGAGCTTCCCGCGGCATCGTTTCCCGTCGGCGTCATCGCCGGCTCCCGAAGCCACATCCCGCTCTTCGCCCGCTGGATGAAGAGCGTACCCAACGACGGCGTAGTGGCCGTCGATCGGACAAAGCTCGCCGGCATGACCGACTTCGTCGTCCTCCCCCGCACGCACACGTTCCTCCCCTGGTCGCCGGACGCGATCCGTCAGGCGTTCGAATTCATTGAGGAAGGGCGGTTCGAAACGCGGCACACCTGACGGCGAAAACGCCGCTTCGACTTACGAGGTCTTCCGCTTCGTTTCGATGGGAGGTTTGGGGTCGAGCCGAACAATACGCTCCGGCATTTCCGCCTGCAGCCTACGAAGATGATTTACTAAACCTTCCAGACCGCCATGCTCCGCCAACATCTCTTCACGAATCTTGTGGAGCTCTTCAACGATAGGATCTTCAGTCATTGTCATGGCTCCATGAGCTCCGACGGCGTGCAGATCAACGGTGGCTCAAAACCTGAAGCGCGGCAGACCGCATACACTTGCGGAAGGATGTTTCCGTTCACGATGTGCTTACAGTTCCAGCTAAGCAAATAATCCATGCCGTGAACAGTGGCAACCGCGACATGGAGGGCATCGACATCTGCCTTGGTTGGGATGCGCGTCCGACGAAGAAGGTCGAGAGCCAAAGCAGTTGCAGCGTCCGTGATGTCCAGCAGAGTCGTTTCGGTTAAGAATCCGAGCCGCTCGGTTGCCAGTGTCTTCACCTCTCTCAGCCTCGTTGATGGCAACCGCGGAAGAGAAGAGCTCGTACTCATGCCGGCGTCCCGACCACCACTCGCGCGTAAACTCCTGATTATGCGCGACTAAGATGCTACTCTGATTCAACCAGCCGACGAGATAGCTGATCACGCTGGTTTCCAGGTACACCCTTGGTTTCATGCCGGTCCCAGCGTATCGCGGTGAGGCGCCCCGAGGAAAGCCGCGCCGCGATGACGTTGCGCCTACTCCGCCGTCTTCCGTGCGGAAGAGGCATCTGCCGCGCTGTCATCCGTAGCCGAGATCTCGGAACGCCGGCGTCTCGGCGGCTGGCCCGGCGGCGTCCTCGCCGCCGGGCGCTCGCACCGCGTTCCCCCTCCCGCCCCGGCGGCGGGGACGCCGCCCGGCCAGCCGGCGGGACGGCGGCGTTCCGAGGGGGTGTGCGCGGCGCACTAAGGGCTACCGTACGGCCATGCCGCTCTCCGCTAACGACATTGAGCGATCGCTGGAACGATTTCTGCCGACGCATGAACGCGACAAGGCGTCGTACGCGTTGGAAGACTTGTGGGAGACGACGCATGGAGATTCATGAGCTCGTTCGCGCACTTCTCGCCGGCGACCTGCTCGCGGCTCGACAGCTCGTCGCTGACGCGCAGCGCATGAATCTGCAGTGGGAGCGAATCGAAGAACCGCGTGGGCTGACCGATCGGGAGCTTGCGATTGCCGCGGGCATCACCGAGTTGCTCGCCCTGCGCGCCGGGGGAAGCCCGCCGTCATGGACCGACGGCGTCGGCCCCGCGCGCGAAATGGTGGTTCTCGACCCTGGGCTTGAACAGATGCCGCGGTCGTTCGCGCTCGCGAAGATCTCAAGTCCGGAACCACTCCGCAGGCGGAACCTAATCGCGTTGCCCGATTTCCTCGCCGTCGTGTAGCGGCGGCGCGGCCGGAGCGTACCGGTGTAAAGCTCGTATGCTGCCCTTGCCGAAACGACTTCCCGAGTTCCACGCAACAGAGCGCATGCCGCTTGTATGAGGCGACGGCTATTGCTAGCATGCTGGCGTGCTTCAGCCTGAGGTGGACTCACCGGTCTTGTCGTCTCAGCGTTCGGTTGCGATTAGGGTGATGGTCGCACTGGTGGGCTGTTTGCTGGCGTGCAATCGAGCTCCGTCGCGAGATGAAGCCGGCCGAATCGTCCGACAGTCGCGCGCGTTTCAGGATGCAGAGGCCGGCTTAAAATTCGGCTGGTGCCAGCGCCCTGCAATGGTCGTTACTGCCTTTGACGTGACCGGCGTCAGCTTTGACGCGAGTAGCGGGCTCGTTGAGTTCAGCTACGCACTGGAACCAGCTGCGACCGGCGAGATGAGCGACTCTGAGAAACAATGCGCTTCTATGTTTGTTGGCGTGCAAGGCATCATTGACAAGCACAAAGGTCACACTCGTCAGCGCCGTGCGAGGCTGCGACGGTTCGACGACGGCTGGCGCGTAGAGCATCTGGATGAGCTGAGTGACACGTTAGATAGCATGACGCGTTAAGGTTGAGATTACGGCAGCTAGAGCTAAACCGCCGTCAGTCAGCCCTCAAGCGATCACTGTTTCGACTCGCTCGGACCCTCAGATGTGACGCGACGCAGCTCGTGCAATATTAATTCACCTACAATCAGCCGCAGAAACTGGTAAGGCAACGGTTGATCACCCGTAAGCGGCATGTCGAGTTGACGTAGGGAACCAGCGACGTCAAACTCGTCACCACGATGAACGTAGAGGGATCGAATGTCGTAGCTCTTCGCGAGCGCACGCCTAAGAACCGCCCTATCGCGAGGAATGATCTCCGCCACAGGGATCGGAGCCGGCGTCGCTTCACTCCAGCATTCCTCTTTCACGTGATACGTGTATGACCACTGCTCCCATGCCAGATCCCAAAACGTCGTTGGTATTGCGTTCGCGGCGTATTCGCAGAATGTGCGTTTGAGGCGGAGGTGCCGGTTGTCCAAAAGCTTCTGCCGAAGCACTTCTTGCTGATCCTGATTCAGTGTCAGTTGAGAGAAGACGCTGTCCCATCCACTGCTATCTTCCCAAGCGGACCACTCCCGCGGCGGGACTCCGTACTTGCGCGAAAGGACCTCGAGCGCAGCCACCAAGAGTACGTACGCAGAGCGGACATCCCGTTCCACAAGAAGGCATGCACCGTAGTGAAGCTTCGTTGCCGCGCCCAACATGGCGGTGTCGTCGGGTGTCAACGCGCCTACAGAAGTGAGGGCGCGCGATAAACGGATTAACGCGTCATCCGGCAACGGTCCGATCAACTCGCGGTCAATTCCGCCGCCGTACGGAAGGAAGTTGATCGTATTACTGCCTTTGACGCTGATCGGAAGCTCTAGCGGAACGGCGGTTCGGCGTCGGGTGACGAGGCAGAAAAGCGCGCCGATTTCCTCGGCCAACATTAAGGTCCGTTCTGAAAGGGGCAGCACATCCGGAAACTGCAGCACCGCAACCGACTCGGGACCGGTGTCGCCTGGCCGAACCGGCAAGCGACCTAAAGGCTGAATGCTGAGATTTTTCGTGAACGCCGCCGGTCGCAGATGACCAGCGTGGAACATGCGCGCGATATGTGGGCTCCGCTCGCTCTCGCGGGATAGTCGGATCCGGTGTAACCACTCCACGAGATGTTTCATCGGTTGCCCGTCTCGGCCGGCGCTGAGCGTAGAAGCGGAATGATAAGACCTTGGACTTGGGTCGGCCCAAACGTGCCGCTGATCTGTTTGGCCCGCGATAGCCTCGCCGACCACCAGGCCATGACCGCGGCACGACTTCGATGATCACTGCAAGGTCAGGGTCGGGGACAGGCTGTGAGGTTGCAGCGGAACGCTCAGAGGATGGGCTGAACATCCCGGCCAGATCGGGGGGAGGGGCGCTTCCCTCACCTACGGCAACGGTACGTCCTTCAACACAAACCCATGCTTCACCAGATTCTTGTTCGTGCGCATGCTGACGCGCATTTTCCAGTCCGGCTGGGGTGCCTCGCCCCAGGTGGAGAGGAGGGTGAATCCTTCGTCGTCGCGCTTCGATGCGCGCTTGGTCTCGCCGGCACTGTCGATGTAGACGATCTCCTGGATGCGCTGGTTCGGGTCTTTGATGCGAACGACGACGTCGCTGGGCTGGAGGGTGAGGAGCGATTCGACGTAGTAGGAGACGACGCTGTCGAGGGTCTCTCCCTCGTAGCCGTCGTCGGCGTACTCCTTCCGCTTCGCGTCGCCGAGGCGTTTCTTCTCGGCGGCGAGCTGCTCGGGACTGACGAGGGCGATCTCGACGCCGTTGGCCTCGAGGACCTTGTGGGCGATCGGCTTGCCGGAGAAGGAGAGGAACTTGGCGATCTCGGCGACGCTGTTGGGGTCCTTGGACGGCATGTACAGCTCGATCTCGCCGCGCACCTCGTCGACCTTCGACGCGGTGCGGGCGGGATTCTTCAATGTGAGCGAGACCGTCGCCGGGGTGGAGGGATCGGCGCCCGGACGCAGATTCGGGTCAAGGTAGCTCTGGCGCTCGCGGTCGACGAGATCGCGGCCCGTCTCGTCCGTGGCGGCAGCGATGATGACCCGCGAGGCGGCGACGTCGGCGGCCTTGATCTTCGGCAGCTCGAGCACGATGTCCAGCTGCGCGAAGTGGCCGGCGGTGCGGCGATCGTTGACGCGATGCACGGCGACATCGACCACGCTCGTGGCGGCGAGAGTGACGGCGAGAATGCTGATCACGGCGCTTGTCATGGCAGATCCACCTTCAGCTCGAATGGGAACGACATCGTTGATTTCGCGGTGAGGATGTAGAGCTGCAGGGCGGCGTCGGAAGGAACGGCTCCCGACGGTTGCAACGTCATCGTCGAGTCCTCCCCGCGTGTGGACGTGCCGCGGCTGCCCGTGTCGAGCGGCTTGCCGTCCCCGCCGAGGATCTCGACGCGGAAGATGCGGTCGAAGTCGGCCTTCGTGCCGGCGAGAATCACCGTCCCCTCGGGCAGCGACTCGTCCATGCCCTCGAACGCCTTCGCCATCTCGATGGCCAGCTCGATCTCGGCCTCGGGCACGCCCTGCTTCTTCCCTTCCGCGCGGATCTCTGCGATCTTCGCCTCGTCGAGCTTGCGCTCCTTCATCCGCGCCGCATGGCCGTCGCGCGATAGCGGTGTGATCGAGAGCTTCGCCGCTTTCAGCTTCGCGTGCGTCAGCGGCGCGTCGAGCTTCGCCAGCGCTTGATCGATCGTCACCTCGGCATTCGGATCGCGCGACGGGACGAACAGCTCGACGGTGCCCTTCAGCGTGACCGAGCTCGCGGCGCGCGCCGGCGAGCCGACGGAGAACTGGAGCGTCCCCATGTTGTAGTCGCGGGGCAGGAAGTCGTTCAGCAGACGCTCGGTCGACAGGGCGTTCCCCTTGTCGTCGCGTGCCTCGCTGACGAGCACGCGCGCGGCGCTGGCCTCGTCCAGACCATTGCCGGTGAGCTTCACGCGCAGCTCGAGCGACCCGGTGAGAACGCCGGCGGAGAGCCGGTTGTCGATGACTTCGTCGAGCTCGATGCCGATGCCGCTCTGCGCGCGCGCGGCGACGGTCATGAAGAAAACGAGGAATGCGAGTGCTCGCATGGACACCTCACAAAGTTTCGGGGGGGCGGTTGGCTTGGTTGCGAGTAGCGAGTGGCGTCTCGCGAGAAAGCTCTCGCAACTCGCAACCCGCAACTCCCAATCATCGCTGGTTAGCCTAGCAGGAATCGAATGAGGAGGAGATGGAAACCGGCCATGTAGCGCTTTGACCCCGTTCACGTTCGCGTCGCCGGTGGGCGGCGGAGGCTCGCCGGGCACGGCCAGGGCAGCTATCGTTGAAGGCGTGGGCACCGCCAGGCGATCGGACGGATAGGACGAATAGGACGAATAAGACGAATAGGGAGACCGAGCCCGCTTCTCCCTATTCGTCCCATTCGTCCTATTCGTCCTATCGAAACAGCACCGAGCGCGGCGGCCGGCCCTCCTTATACTCCCTCCTCATGCCGGTCACTCTTTCGGGCGCCGAGGCGCGGCGCAGGCTCGTGGCGCACCTCGGACTCGCGCGCAGCGCCGGACGTGGCGCGCGTGGCGTCCGGGCCGTACTCGAGAGGCTGCGGTGCATCCAGCTCGATCCGCTCGACGTCATCGGGACGAACGCGGATCTCGTGGTCATGGCCCGCGTCGACGACGTCGCGCGCGGCGACGTATGGCGGCATCTCTTCCCCCGGCATGCCTTCGAGCACTTCGCGAAGGAGCGCTGCATCCTGCCGGCGGATGCGTTCCCGTACTACCGGGAGCAGGGACACGCGGCGCAGACGCCATGGTGGCGGCACGGGGAGCGCGAGCGGCGCGTCGCGCCGCGGCTCGTGGCCGCGGTGCTCGACGAGATCCGCGAGCACGGACCGGTGTCCGCGCGCGACCTCACCGACCACGGCGCCGTCGATCCGATCGACTGGAGCGGGTGGAAGGGGACGGCGAAGACGACGTCGATGGCCCTCGAGATCCTCTGGACGCGCTGCGACATCGTCGTCGCCGGCCGGACGGAAACGGGCGCGAAGTTGTACGACGTGCCGGAGCGGGCCCTGCGAGTCGCCGAGTCGTTGGGCCGTCGGGTCGCCGAGTCGTCCAGTCGTCGAGTCGTCGAGATGAGCGATGCCGGACCTCGACGACTGGAAGACTCGTCGACTCGTCGACTGCCGTTCGGGCGCTGGGCGGTGCGTGAGCGGGCGCGCGCGGCGGGACTGCTCACACGTGCAGGTGGCTCGATCTGGTCGATGCTCGGCGGGGTGCGGACGTCGCCGCTCGTCGACGAGATGGTCGAAGCGGGCGAGCTGGTCGACGTGGCGATCGAAGACTCCACGCGGCGCTATCTGGCGGTGCCCGAATTCCTCGATGCGAAAGCGCGCTACGACGACCGCGTCCGGATCCTCGGCCCCCTCGACCCGCTCCTGTGGGACCGGGACCTCGTCCGCCACGTCTTCGGCTTCGACTATGTCTGGGAGGTCTACAAGCCCGCACCGCAGCGGCGCTGGGGCTGGTATGTCTGTCCCCTGCTCCACCGCGACCGCCTCATCGGACGCATCGACGCGCGCATCGAGCGCGAGACGCTCGTCGTGAAGAAGCTCTGGCTGGAAGACGAGGAGACCGATCGCGCCGTCATCGACGCGGCCCTCGAGAGGCAGGCGGCGCTGTGCGGCGCGAAAGGGGTGCGGAACCGTTGGCGGTTGACGGTTGAC
>CAZLGP010000322.1:0-58824 GCA_964558905.1 uncultured Thermoanaerobaculia bacterium
CCCCCCCCCCCCCCCGCCCCCGCCCGCCCCCCCCGCCCGCCGCGGCCCCGCCGGCCGCCCCCCCCCACGCGGCGCCACTCGTCGATGAGATTGGTGACGAGGCCGGTCCATCCGGTCTGATGCGAGGCGCCGAGGCCTTCGCCGGTCTCGGCGTGGAAGTACTCGTGAAACAGGACCAGGTCGCGCCAGTGCGGGTCGTGCGCGAAGAGCTCGGCCTTGCGCGTGCCGCGCGGGCCGCTCAGCGGGCGATAGCCGTCGGCGTCGGGTGTGAAGATGGCGATCATTCCCTCCGCGAGCGTCGATGCGATGCCGTGGAGCGCGGCATCGCCGAATCCCTTCTCGAGCTTGCGCAGCGTCTCGATCATCAGGAATGTGGTGGGAAACCACACCGGTCCGCGCCAGTTGCTGTTGCCGCCTTTGAGCCAGCCCTGCGCCTCGGCAGGCTCGTAGCCGACGGACGCGCCGTCGAAGACGAACGGATGGCGCTCGTGGAAACGGCTCATCGACCGGAGACCGAACGGCGAGAGGAACTCGTCGGGATCGACGACGCGCGCGAGGAGCTTGCGGAGCTGATCCTCATCGACGACCGCGAGCACGTGCGTGAAGTCGTCGCCGCGCTCGACCGTCGTCACGCAGTGCTCGACGAGGTCCTGCCGGAAGCGCAGGAACCAGTCCAGGTTCGTCTTGAACAGCGAGAACGGCTCGATCCACTTCCCTTCCAGCCGTTCCACCGCATAGAGAGGAATGAGTCCGACGAGCGAGCGGACGCGGAAGGGCACGGTCGTGCCATCGGGCCAGCGGAGGACGTCGTAGAAGAAGCCGTCGTCCTCGTCCCAGAGCCGCCGGTTGCCATGCAGCATCTTCATCGCCGCGCCGATGTAGACGTAGTGCTCGAAGAACTTCGTCGCCAGACCCTCGTAGGTCGCGTTCGTCTTCGACAGCTCCAGGGCGATGCGCATCATCACCAGCGAGAACATCCCCATCCACCCCGTGGCGTCGCTCTGCTCGAGCACCGCGCCGCCCGGCAGGGGCTTGCTCCGGTCGAACACGGCGATGTTGTCGAGGCCCAAGAAACCGCCTTCGAAGACATTGTTCCCTTCTCGGTCGACCTTGTTCACCCACCAGGTGAAATTGAGGAGGAGCTTGTGGAAGCACTTCTCGAGAAACGCGACGTCCGCGGTCTCGTGGCGGATGCGATCCATGTTGTAGACGCGCCACACCGCCCACGCGAGCACGGGCGGATTGAGATCGGAGAGCTCCCACTCGTACGCCGGGATCTGGCCGTTGGGATGCTGGAACTGCTCGAAGAGCATCAGCCAGAGCTGCTCCTTCGCGAACTCGGGATCGATCAGCGCGAAGACGACGGAGTGAAAGGCGAGGTCCCACCCTGCGAACCACGGGTACTCCCACTTGTCCGGCATGGAGAGGATGCGCATGGAGTTGAGGTGGCGCCAGTGGCGGTTGCGGCCGCGATGGCGATGGGCGGGCGGCGGATGCGCGGGATCGTCGCCGTCGAGCCAGACGTCGACGTCGAACAGATAGCTCTGCCGCGTCCAGAGCATGCCCGCGAAGGCCTGGCGCTGGATGTTCTTCTCCTCGCGCGACGCGTGCGGCGGATGGATCGTCTCGTAAAACGCGTCGGCTTCTCGGCGGCGCCGGTCGACGATCGCATTCAGCTCCGCGTCGCTCGCGTGCGCGCGTCCGTCATCCGGACGCAGGCGCATGAGCATCGTCGCGCTTGCTCCCGGATCGATGTCGTAGCGCATCCACGCGCACGCCTTCGTCCCGTGGTCCGTCGTCGCATCGCGCTCCTCATGAACGATCCGGCGATGGAACGCGTCCTTGACGTGCCTCGTCCGTGACGTCGACCCCCAGATGCGCTCGGCGTTGGTCTCGTTGTTCGTGAAGAGCTTCGTGCCCGGCGCCTCGAAGACGCGCGAGCCGACGCGCGTCTCGCGACTGAGGCCGTGAAGCGGCGGCGCGTGCGAGTCGTCCGCGAGCAACGCGCCGTCATGCTCCCGAATGTCCGGCATGACTTCGCGTCCGGTCCACGCCCATGTGTTGCGGAACCATAGGTTCGGGATGATGTGGATCGGCGCGCGCTCGGGCCCGCGATTGTGCGCGGTGACCCGGAACACGAGCGTCTCCTGGTCCTCTTTCGCGATCTCGATCTCGATGTCGAAGTAGCGGTCGTCGTCGAAGATCCCGGTGTCGATCAACTCGACTTCGGGCTCTTGCGTGCCTCGGCGGTTCTCTTCGATGAGCCGCAGGTAGGGAAACGCACGCTGCGGATATTTGTAGAGCATGCGCTGATACGCATGACTCGGCAGCGCGTCGACGTAGAAGTAACACTCCTTCACGTCCTCGCCGTGATTGCCTTCGGCCGGCACGAGTCCGAAGAAGCGCTCCTTGAGGATGGGATCTCGCTCGTTCCAGAAGGCCATCGCCCAGCAGAGGATCTGGTAGCGGTCGCAGAATCCGGCGATGCCGTCTTCACCCCAGCGATAGGCGCGCGAGCGCGCGTGATCGTGCGGGAAGTGACGCCAGGGATCGGCGTCCTCGCTGTAGTCCTCGCGGACGGTGGCCCACGCGCGGTCGGCGAGATAGGGACCCCAGTTGCGCCACGGTGAGGCGTCGGCGAGGCGTGCGCGTTCCGCGTTGTTGCTCATCTGTGGAGTGGCCGGCACGGCCGGCAGCGCTGGTTGGCCAAGCCTTGGGCATGCCTATCGCCTGAGGAGCGCTTTTTGCCGCGCAAGCTCCTAGTCCCCCGCTGTCTTTCGATTCGCACATGTCCTGCCGTCAAGGAAAGCGGCAACTCGCCGTTGCCGCACTCCACATGCTACGCGCTCTTCAAATGGTCGAGGAACGCCTGGTCCGCGTGGTGGATGTGCGCCGTGAGCCAGCGGCGCAGCGCACTGGCCGACGTGGTCGCGGTGCCGTCGTCGATGCCGCTCGACAACGTTTTCAGTGCGCCGAGCAGATCGCCGTGCTCGCGCTCGTGCGCCTGGTAGCCGGGGTACGCGTGCAGACGCATCAACACCTGCTCGGATCCGAAATGGGCCTCGCTGTATTCGTACAGCTGACGTACGACTTCGCGCGCTCGCTCGACGTCACGCTCCGCGAGAAGACGCTCCGCTTCCGTGAGGAGCTTGTACTGGAGCGCATGCTCGGCTTCGAGGTCCGCGGTGCCGACGGCTGTTTCAGTCATGCGGTCATTGTAGTGCCGAGCAGCCGCCTACAATGCGGTGCATGGTGCTGCTCAACATCATCGTGGTCACGGGAGGGTGATCGCGCCGGTGCGAGCGACCGCGGTGTCGGCCCTCGGGTGCGCGCCGCGCTCGCGCGGTTCGCGCGCGAGTCGCTCAACCAGCTCCGGCTCCGGCGGCTGGACGTGCGCGGGCAATCCCAGCCTGGCGCGCGCGGAGCGGACGGCGTCACGCAGCTCCGCGTGAATCGCCTGCGCGTCGGCCGCGGCCTCGCGACTCATGCGCCACGAGTGAAACGCGAGCTCGGTGGCGAGAGCGTGGAAGCGGCGACGCGCGCGCCATTGTCCGAAGCCGCGCGCGAAGAGCGCCTTCGTCGACGCGCCAAGACGGTGGGTGACGGAGGTGAGGATGACGATGTCGTCGCGGCCCAGCACTCCCTCCGCGACGACGCACTCGAGGTGCATGCGGATGACGTTCGCCTCGCGACGCAACGAGAAGATCGCGATCACGATGACGGCGACGAACGCCGGCACCATCACCACGAAGTACGTGGCGAAGAACGCCAGGCCGTAACTCGCGGACAGGTTCCAGAGCGAGTGCAGCACCATCGCCGTGGCCAGCCCGAGCGGCGGCGCGAGCCACTTCACCCACGTCCGCCGGCTCTCGCGCGCGAGACCGAAGCCGATGCCGGTCATGCACGTGAACAGAGGATGCGCGAACGGACCGAGGATGCCCCGGAGAAAGAAGACCACCGCCGCGTCGGTCCCGCCGTCACGCACGACCGCTTCGCCGTAGTACTGCACGTTTTCCGTCATCGCGAAGCCGAGGCCGACCATCGACGCGTAGACGATGCCGTCGGTGACGTTGTCGAAGTGATCGCGCATCCAGAGGAACAGCAGCAGCAGCGCCGCGCCCTTGGTCAGCTCCTCGATGAACGGCGCCGCGAGCACCGCGGTGAGCGTCGACGCCGAGGCCGCATCGGCGAGCACCGTCACGAGCCCCTGATGCGCGACGTTGAACAGCAGCGAGAAGAAGACCGCGATGGCCGCCCCCCACGCAAACGCAAGAAGCAGCAGCCACGGCGGCTCCGACTCGAAGCGATCGATCCACAACGCGAACGCCACGTAGAACGGAACAGGCAGCACCGCCATCAGCAGGCCGGCGAAGAATCCCTCACCGACGCCGAGGCCAATGATGAGAAGCGAGATCGCTCCAAGAACGAGCGCGGCGAGGAGGATCAGCCCGGAGATGATCCACGTCGATCGGGAAGCACGGCGCATGGGCGGGACGGCGACATCGTAGCAAACGACTGTCGTGCTGACCGCGCGGCCCGGCAGGCTCACTCCATGGTCGGCGTGCCGTCCGGATAATAGAGCTGGAGGTCGTGCTCGATCGTTTCCTCGGTGTCGTCGTCGAACACGACCCGCGCGTGGATGGGGAACGTGCCCCAACCGGCGGTCTCGAGACGGAAGTTCGTTCCGCGGTCAGCGATCTTCCGGATGGGCTTGGGAAACGTCGGGTGCAGCTCGTATTCGACGTACTTCACTTTCCCGAGCGCATCCCGATCGCCCTCGAGCTCGACAGACCAGTCCCACCAGTTTTCGCCCGTGTAGTGAGCGTTCTGTTTGATCCTGATGTCGCTCATAGCTTCTCCAGCGTCACGTCACGCGTTCCCACCTGAATCCCGCCGCAGGTCCACAGATCGTCGCCCGCTTGGACGCTGATCTCGATGTAGCAGCGGTCGTTCTCCGGAAGCTGGTGCAGGTACACGCAGAGACCGTGCCCCTCGCGGACAATATCCACGGCCTCGGGGCCGTACACGGTTTGACCGCTTTCGCGCAACGCGTAGGTGCATTGGTATTTGTGGTCCAGCAGCCGCGGCCGGAGCGACTTCATGAAGTCCTCAGGCATGAGTTGCAGTTTGTAACTGAGGCCACGCCATTGCGAGACGACCTTCGCGACGTGCAGCATCGCCACCGCAACGTCGCCCGGTCCAATGAGCGTGTGCTGCCGCTCATCGTGGATCTTGTTGTCCCACGTCACGCCCTGCTCGCGCACTTCGTAGACGCGAGCGCGCTCGTTCACGGACTGCGTGTGCTTGATCTCATCGACGACCCAGGCGCTCGTCTCGAACGTTCCGGGCGCGCCGGCGATCTCGTCGCGACGCGTCGTGAAGAAGATGGCCGCGTTTGCGCGCCGGATCTTGTCCTTCACGCCCTCGGTCAGTTTCTGCCCTTCCAGCGATTCTCCGGTCAACACCTCCGCGCCGTAGGTCTCGATGAGGGGCACGATGCGGTCGCGGACCCATGTCACTTCGTACGGCCAACCGACGAAGATTCTCAATTTCATGGTTCCGTCATTATCGCACCGGCGATCTCGGAGACCGAACCCGAAGCCTCAGACGACAGGCAGCGCCGCCGGTCTGGCCGGCCCCACCCTCACCGCGTGCAGGCCGCGCCGCAGCTCTGCGAGGACCTGCCCGCCCCCCTCGCCCTGCGAGCCATCGATGACGATCAAAGCCATGCTAGTGCCCCTTCAAATTTGTTTGAAGGGGCACACCCGTTCATCCCTTCACGCAGACGATCTGCTTCAGCGTATGCACCACGTCGACGAGATCGCTCTGGGCCTGCATCACCGCGTCGATCGACTTGTACGCCGCGGGCGTCTCGTCGATGACGTCGGCGTCCTTACGGCACTCGACTCCGGACGTCGCGCGCACGTGATCCTCGATGGTGAAGCGACGCTTCGCCTCGTTTCTCGACATCGCGCGTCCCGCGCCGTGGCTACAGCTCTCGAAGCTCTCCGGATTTCCCTTCCCCCGCACGATGAACGACTTCGCGCCCATGCTGCCGGGAATGATGCCGAAGTCGTCCTTGCCGGCGCGCACCGCACCCTTGCGCGTGACGAACACACGCTCGCCGTAATGCTGCTCGACCGCAACGTAGTTGTGATGACAGTTCACCACCTCGGCGTTGGCCGAGAAGGGCGGAAGCAGGTTCGACGCACGCAGCGCATCAAGAATCGAAGCCATCATCAGCTCGCGATTGGTCATCGCGTAAGACTGCGCCCAATGCACCGCCTTCACGTAGTCGTTGAAGTGCTCCGTCCCCTCCGGCAGGTACGCAAGATCCAGATCCGGGAGGTTGATCATGTACCTGCGCATATCCTGCTTGGCCAGCTCGATGAAGAACTGGCCGATGCGGTTCCCGACGCCGCGGGAGCCGCTGTGCAGCACGATCCACACGTTGTTCGCCTCATCGAGGCAGACCTCGATGAAGTGGTTCCCGGTCCCGAGCGTGCCGAGGTGGTTCGCGTCGTTGCCTCTGCCGAGGCGCGGATGCTTCGCGATGATCTCCGCATACCGGGGCTGGAGCCCGGCCCAGGCCTCGGCGTTGCGGGGCGGCGGCTCGTGCCAGGCGCCGCGATCGTTCCTGCCGCCGTTGTCGGTGCGGCCGTGCGGGACCGCCGCCTCGATGGCGGAGCGCAGCGGATGCAGGTCGTCCGGCAGATCACGAGCATTCATGGACGTGCGCACGGCCATCATCCCGCAGCCGATGTCGACGCCGACCGCGGCGGGGATGATCGCCTTCGTCGTCGGGATGACGCTGCCGACCGTCGCTCCCTTGCCGAGATGGACGTCCGGCATCACCGCGATCCAGCGGAAGATGAACGGAAGCGTGGCGATGTTGAGGAGTTGCTGCTTCGCCGCATCCTCGACCGGAACGCCGCGCGTCCAGGCCTTGATCGGCGCGCCATGCTCCGGAGCGAAAACTTCGTAGGTGTTGTTGGTCATACTGGTACCGTGACCATCGTTTGAAGGCGCTGATGGCATCACGATCCTATCAATGGCAGCGCCCCCCAAAGGTTGTTCGTCGCCCGGACATACACGAGCACCGCGACAGCCGTTGTGAACGGCGTGCGTGTTCCCGTCCGCCCTCGGACGTGTACCTACTCGCCGTTCCGCTGGACGCGGCACACCACCTGGCATCTCCACACTTCCACATGCTGGAGTACGATACGGGCCATATGAAACGCACGATCCGTTTCCGTCTCAATGGCAAGCCCGTCACCTTGAATACTGAAGACGATCGTACGTTGCTCTGGGTGCTGCGCGGCGATCTCGAGCTGACCGGAACGAAATACGGCTGCGGCGAGGGAATCTGCGGCTCGTGTACGGTCGCAATCGACGGGGAAGCCGTCCGCTCGTGTCAGACGACCCTGGCCGCCGTCGACGGAAAGAACCTCGTCACGATCGAGGGGCTGGAGAAGGACGGGAAGCTCCATCCGCTCCAGCAGGCGTTCATCGATCACGGCGCTTTGCAGTGCGGCTTCTGCACGTCGGGCATGATCATGAGCGCGTACGCGATGCTGCTGAAAGACAAGAAGCCGTCGCGCGGGACCATCAACGAGACCATGGACGACAACCTCTGTCGATGCGGCGCACATCAACGGATCGTGGCGGCGATTCAATCGACGACGAATGAGGTGGCGAAATGACTACCACCAACACCTCGTTCGACCGTCGCGAATTCTGCAAGCTCCTCGGCGGGGGCATCGTCGTCCTCATCACGGCGCCGGCGGCGGACCTCTTCGCGCAACAACGTCGAGGGCCGCAGTACCCCGAGGATCCGAACGCGTATCTGCGCATCGACGAGAAGGGACTCGTCACGCTCTACTCCGGCAAGGTCGAGATGGGCCAGGGCATCAACACGTCCCTGAGCCAGATGGCGGCCGAGGAGCTCGGCGTGTCGCTCGACGCGATCACGATCGTCATGGGCGACACCGATCTCGTTCCGTACGACCAGGGCACGTGGGGCTCGCTCACGACACGCTTCTTCGGTCCCGCCGTGCGCGCCGCCGCGGCAGAAGCACGAACGGTGTTGATGAAGCTCGCCGCGGAGAAGCTCGGCGTGCCGCGCGACCAGCTCACGGTCGCGAACGGCGTCGTCTCCGCGGGTGAGAAGAAAGTCACGTACGGCGAGCTCGCCGCAGGCAAGACGATCGCGCGACTCGTCGATGAGAAGGCGATTCTCCGATCGGTCAAAGAGTTCAACGTCATCGGCAAATCGCCGAAGCGCGTCGACGGGCGGGAGAAGGTCACCGGCCGCGCGATCTACGCGGGCGACATCCGCCGTCCCGGCATGCTCCACGCGCGCCTCCTCCGTCCGCCGCTGCACGGCGCGACGCGCAAGTCGGTCGACACCTCGAAGACGAAGGCGATGGCCGGCGTGACGGTCGTCGAGAAGGACGATCTCGTCGCCGTGCTGCACGCGGATCCGGAGATCGCAGCGAAGGCGCTGGCAACGATCCAGGCCGAGTGGGAGCGCCCGGAGGCGAAGTTCGACTCGGAGACGATCTACGACTATTTCGTGAAGAACGTCCCGGCGCCGGAGGTGAAGGGACAGTTCCAGTCGACGTTCCAGACCGCGTACGTCGCGCACGCGCCGATCGAGACGCACACTGCCGTCGCGGAGATCAGCGACGGCAAGCTTACGGCGTGGATCGGCACGCAGAGTCCCTTCGGTGCGCGCGCGAGAATCGCGCAGACCCTCGGCCTCGACGAGAAGAACGTCCGGGTCATCACGCCGTTCATCGGCGGCGGCTTCGGCGGCAAGAGCCCGGTGGGACAGGCCGTCGAGGCGGCGCGTCTCGCGCAGATCACCGGCAAGCCGGTGATGGTCGCGTGGACGCGCGCCGAGGAGTTCTTCTACGACACGTTCGGTCCGGCGGCGGTGGTGCAGGTCACGTCGTCGCTTGATGACAAAGGGAAGATCACGCAGTGGAACCACGATGTCTGGGCCGCGGGCACGCGCTCGGCCGCGGTGCCGTACGACGTGGCGGACGCAAAGGTGACGCCGTACATGGGACGAGGTACGCCGGGCGCGGACCTGCATCCTTTCGGCATCGGCCCGTGGCGGGCGCCTGGCGCGGGGACGAACGTCTTCGCGCGCGAGTCGCACATCGACATCATGGCCGCCGCGGCGAAGATCGATCCGCTCGAGCTCCGTCTGAAGAACGCCACGGATGAGCGCGTGCGCCGCGTGCTGAAGACGGTCGCCGAGGCATCCGGCTGGAAAGCGGCGGCAGGACCGTCCGGGCAGGGGCGCGGGCTCGCGATCGCCGAGGATGCGGGCACGTTCTGCGCGCTCGTCGCGGAGGTCGACGTCGATCGCAAGACCGGCGCGATCCGCGTGAAGCGCGTCGTCGCCGCGCAGGACATGGGCATCGTCATCAACCCCGAGGGCGCGAAGATGCAGATGGAAGGCTGCATCAACATGGGTCTCGGCTACGTCCTCAGCGAGGAGCTGCAGTTCCAAGGCGGGGAGATCTTCGACGTGAACTTCGCGACGTACGAGCTCCCGCGCTTCTCCCACGTGCCGAAGATCGAGACGGTGCTGGTGAAGAACGACGAGCTGTCGCCCCAGGGCGGGGGCGAGCCGGCCATCGTGCCGATGGGAGCAGCGATCGCGAACGCCGTGTTCGATCTCACGGGAGTGCGGCTGTACCGGCTGCCGATGACGCCGAAGAGGGTGCTCGCGGCGTTGGCATAGGAACGAATAGGACCTATAGGACCCATAGGACGTATAGGACCAATTGGCGGAGCTAACTCGTCCAATAGGTTCTCTTCCCCTCGGACAACGTTGACGTGACGTTCGCGCGGAGATCAAGAGGGTGCCACAACGTCGAACGCCGAACAGTCGTGAGCGCGAAAATGGCACCGGAAGAGGCGAGTCCGCCGCACCCTAAAAGGGACTGACGTGATATCACTGCCGCTCGCATGACCCGAGCCCAGGCCATTCTCGCCACGCTACTGGTCTACAAGCTGGCCCTGATCCTGATCGGCGTCTGGGCCGCTCGGCGAACCCGCGACGACAGCGATTTCTTTCTCGGCGGGCGCCGGCTCGGTGCGTGGGTGGCCGCGCTGAGTGCTTCCGCGAGCTCCTCGTCCGCCTGGACCCTCCTCGGCGTCAGCGGCGCCGCGTACGCCTGGGGGCTCTCCGCGATCTGGCTGTTCCCGGCGACGCTCTCGGGGTTTCTGATCAACTGGCTGTGGGTCGCGCCGCGACTGATGCGCATGAGCCGCGCCGGCGACAGCCTGACTCTGACGGAGTTCCTCGCCGGGGACCGGGATGCGCCGCATCGCACAGCCATCGTTCGCCTGTCGTCGGTCACCATCCTCTTCTCCTTTCTTTTCTATATCGCCTCGCAATTCCAGGCGGCGGGAAACGCCTTTTCCGCGTCCTTCGGTCTCGGGGTGAACAGCAGCATCGCCATCGGCGTGGCCGTCATCGTCGCCTACACGCTTCTCGGCGGCTTCTGGGCGGTGAGCGTCACCGACTCGCTGCAGGGCCTGATGATGGCGGCGGCCGCGATCGTGCTGCCGATCGCCGCCGTGGTGTCCGTCGGCGGCCTCGGCGCGCTCGTGAACGGACTGATCGCGGCGGAGGCGGGCGGCGTGTCGCTGACGCGAGACTACCCGGGGTTCCTCGGCCTCGCGTTCATCCTCGGCACGCTCGGCATCGGCCTCGGCTATCCGGGGCAGCCGCACGTCGTGAATCGCTTCATGGCCCTTCGCGATCGCAGTGCGCTCGTTCGGGGCCGCATCATCGCCGTGACCTGGGCAGTCGTGATCTACACCGGCATGCTCCTCGTCGGCTGGTGCGGCCGCGTGCTGTGGACGATCGGCAACCGGGAAGAGATCTTCTTCGAGACGGCGACGCGCACGCTGCCGGCGGTGGCGGCCGGGATCATGGTGGCGGCCGTGCTGTCGGCGATCATGTCGACGGCCGACAGCCAGCTCCTGGTCGCGGCATCGTCGATCACCTGGGACTGGCGGCGCGCCGTACCCGGCGGCGAGCGTCGCCCCCATGGCATCGCCGAGTCGCGCGCGGTGGTGCTGGGCGTGAGCGTCGTTGCCATGCTGGTGGCAATGTTCGCGCCCGCGACGATCTTCAGTCGCGTCCTGTTCGCATGGCACGCGCTGGGATCGGCATTCGGACCGGTCCTGATCCTCCGCCTCACAGGGCGGGAGATCGCCAGCCGCTCGGTGCTGTCGTCCATCGCCGCCGGGTTCGGCCTGACGGTCGTCTTCTATCTCCTGCCCGACACGCCGGGCGATGCCGCGGAGCGACTCGTCCCGCTGGTGGTCGCGTTCGTGGTGGCGTGGATCGGTAGCCGGCCCGCGAGTGCCTCGAGCGCACCGGCGCACGAGTCTGCGCGGTAGAAAGAGGATGGATTCAACTCGCCGTCGGCGATTTCGACGCCTAAAGGAATGTGCGCTTCGCGGCGTTGCCGCTCACTACGATTTCCATTTGATCGTGCAGCCGAAGGCGCGCGTGTCCGCGTTGGCCACGTCCCGTCCGTTCAGCAGCGCGCCGACGGCGTCCGAGAGACCGGTCGTTTTTCGCTCCGCCGGCTTCGCCGAGTCGTCGACGTACCCGCGATATCGCACCAGACCCTGGCCATCGACGACGAACACATGCGGAGTGACGCGCGCCCCGTAGGCCCTGGCGATGCTGCTGTCGCCGTCTTTGAGGTACGGGAAGCGGTAGCCCATCTCCTCCGCCCGGGCCTTCATGTTCGCCATCGTCTCCTCGGCAAACTTCGCGTCGTCGTTCGGATTCACGGCGTAGAACTTCACGCCGTTCTGCGCAAACCGGTTCGCAAGCTCGATGATTCGAGGCTCGAACGCCTTTGCGAACGGACACTGATTGCACGTGAAGACGATCACTTTGACGTTGCCGTCGTCCGGCTTCATCGTCACCGTCTGGCCGTCGATCGCATTCACGAGCGAGAACGCCGGCGCCTTCGAGCCGAGGGCGATCTGTTCCTGCGCACAGGCCATTCCGGCGGTCAGGATCAACGCAATGAATCCGAGCTTCTTCATTCCATCCTCCTCGAGATGTCGCGCAGACGCGCGATCGTCGAGTCGCGGTCCAGTCGCCCCTGGTGTCGCCAGAGCTCCTTCCCCTTGCGATCGTAGACGATCGTCAGCGGGAGCTCCCCGTTGAAATCGAGATGGTCGCCGATGGCATCCAGATTCCCGGTGTAGTAGATGTTCGGGAAGGCGATCCGTTGGCGATCGAGGAAGGCGATCACCTTCTCGGGTTTCGTGCCCGGAATCATGTGGTCCATCGACACGCCGACCACGGCCACCTCGGAGCCGAACGCGTCGTCGATGGCGCGGAGGTCCGGCATCTCCGCGACACACGGCACGCACCACGTGGCCCAGACGTTCAACAACCGGAGCTTCGCACCGGAGGGAAAAGCCTTGGCGATGTCCGCGGGCGTTTTCGCAGGGCGCAGATCGGCCGCCGCGAGCTGCGCCGCGAGGAGAACGCTAAGGGATATAGCCGCGAATCGTGCGCACTTTCGCATCAGGGCGGTCCACCTTCACTTCCACGGTTCGATAGTCGGTGTCTTTCTTCGTGCTCTCGGTCTGATAGCTGATCAGATACTGCGACCGGAGATCTTCCTCGAGTTTCCTGTACGTCTCGTCGAGCTGTTCGACCCTTCGGACGAAGAAGGCGATGCCGCCCGTCTCGGCCGCGAGCGACTTCATCTTCGCGTCGCCGAAGGCAAAGCCGACGCCGATGAAGTAGAGCGGCACGCGCGAGGCGCGCGCATACGTCAGCATCTCGTCGTAGGACAGGCGCGAGGTGGTGTCCTCGCCATCGGTGATGACGATCAGCGCCTTGCGGCCCTGGACGTTCCGGAAGCGATAGAGACCGGTGATGATCGCGTCGTAGAGCGCCGTGCCACCGGCGGCCTTCGGGATGGCGTTCACCTGAGCCTCGAGCGTCGCCACCTCGGACACGAACGGCGCGCTGCGCGCCGGGTCGCCCGCGAAGGCCGCGATGAACGCGCGGTCGTTCTTTTTCAGAATGCGCTGGAAGAATTGGATCGCCGCCGCCTTCGCCGACTCCATTCGCCTCTCCATGCTCCCGGAGTGATCGAGGAGCACACCGACGGAGATGGGGAGGTTCGCGGCGAAGTTGAAGCTCGCGATCGTCTGCGGTCGCCCGTTTTCGAGAACGGCGAAGTTCTTCTGCTCCAGGTTCGCGATCGGATTGCCTTGCGCGTCGCTGACGGAGACAGGCAACTCGACCAGGTTCACGTCGATCTGCTCGATATACCGGTCGCCGCTGAGGAACAGCAGATCCGCGGCCTCGTAGCCGGTCTCGTCGATCACCGACGCACGAACGAACTCCGTGCCCGCGAGCCGCGCCGTCACCAGGTCGAGCGCATACGGCGGGCTGCTCCACTCGTGCAGCTTCCGGTCGCCGGCGTAGAGGACGACGCTCCGGATGTTCGTCCCTTTGGGATTCTGTACGCTGAGCTTGAAGTGTGAGACCCCGTCGGGCGTCTGTGTGCGCGTGATCTTCACCTCCAGCGGCGTCTCGCGCTCGTTCACGACGAACGCATCGGCGTCGACATAGCGGCCCTGTTTGTCGAAACCGATCGCGCGCACTTCGACGCGTTTGGGCAGCTTTCCGAGGTCGAGCTCCGCCGTGTACGGCGGAGCATTGCGGGCCAGGACTCTCTTCCCTTCGACCCAGAACTCCACTCGCGTCACCGGCGGGAGGACGTCGACGTTCACGATGAAGAGGTTCGGAGCAACGTCCCGCTGCGGCGGCCGGATGCGCACCGCTCCGACGCTCTCGGGCACCACGCCCTCCGCGAACGCGGCCTCCGCGCCGTCCGCGGCGCTCGCGACGTAGGGCTTCCCCGTTCTGTTGATCGGAAACGACGCCGCGCTCTTCAGCAGCAGCAGCGGCATGTCGTTCTCCTCGAAAGACTGCACGAGCCGCACCTCGACGTCGGCCGTCCCTTCCGCGAACGTCTGCACCGCCGTCACCTGACGCGGCCTCTCCTCGGGGATCGGATAGCGGAAGTTGCGGATGACGATGCCGTTCTGCATGAAGGAGCCCTGTAGGGCGAGCAGTGAATCCGCATGCGCATCGATCGGAGTCACGAAGCGGAAGGTGACCCTCGTGACGACGCCGAGGTCGCTGTCGCCAAGCGGGTCGAGCGTGACAGCGAGGCGCTCCTCCGGCTGCTGCGCGATGGCGGAGACGGCCAAGGCGAGCAGCAACAGCAGCATCGTCCCAGAGAGCTTTCGCATGGCGTGGAGAACGAGGATACGACGCCAGGATTCCGATTCCGGTGGCAAAACGGGTAAAACGTCTCCATGAAGGTCGCGGCAATCACCGGATTCTCCGGCGCGGGAAAGACGACGCTGATCACGCAGCTCATCGCGCGGTACGTCGCCCAGGGTCTGCGCGTCGGCGCGATCAAACACACGCACCATCACCTCAACGAAGAGAATCGCGGCGACACTGCACGCATGCGGGCGGCGGGTGCGGAGCCGGTCATTCTCGCGGGTCCGGGCGAGGCAGTGATCTTCCGGGCGAGCCGAACCTCGCGCGTTCGCTACGAGCGGCCTCACGACCTGCTGGAGCATTTCGCGCACGACATCGTGCTCGTCGAGGGATTCAAAGAGCTCGGCGACTGGCCGAAGATCTCGATCAGCGACGACGCGCGGCCGACGGTCGACGAGCTCGCCACGAATCTCGATAGAATCTGGCGCTCATGATTGCCAGCCTGGAGCGGTTCTCCGACCTGATCAGGATCGTGGAGCGGGCGGCGGCGTGAGCGTCCCGCGCTACCGCTTCGTCTTCTTCGACGTCGACTCCACGCTCGTCACCATCGAGGGGATCGACGTCCTTGCGGAGGGCCATCCCGAGATCGTCCGTCTCACGACGGCGGCGATGAACGGAGAGATCCCGCTCGACCAGGTCTATGCCAGGCGTCTCGAGATCATTCGCCCGACACGCGAGGACGTCGACGCACTCGGTCGGCGCTACGTCGCGTCTCTCGTCGATGGCGCGGCGGAGACGATCGCGGCGCTGCAGAGCGCGGGCGTCGATGTGCATCTCGTCACGGCCGGAATCGCGCAGGCCATCGCGCCGCTCGCGGAATCGCTGCACATCCCCTTGCGCGCGGTACACGCGGTTGCGCTCCGCTTCGACGACGCGGGAAGCTACGTCGACTTCGACCGCCGCTCGCTGCTGGCGCGGCCCGGCGGCAAGGAGCTCGTCGTGAGGGCAATCCTGGCCCGCGCGAAAGGGAGGGCGGCCTTCGTCGGCGACGGCGTGAGCGACCTGGAGACGAAGCCGACCGTCGACCTTTTCATCGGTTTCGGCGGCGTCGCGGTTCGCGACCGGGTCCGCGACGAAGCGGACGCATTCGTGAAGGAACCGTCGCTGCGGGCCGTGCTACCTTACCTCCTGGAGCCATGACTGAAACCTCGAAGTACTTCGTCCCCGGTCCCACCTGGGTCCGTCCCGAGATCCTGCGGGAGATGACCCGGCCCATGATGGGCCACCGCAGCACCGAGTTCAGGGAGCTCTTCGGGCGCATCAACCTCGGTCTCAAAGAGCTCTTCATGACGGCGCAGTCGACGTTCGTCATGACCTGCTCCGGCACCGGCGTCCTCGAGGCGGCGCTGCAGAACTGCGTGGCGCGGCGCGTGCTCGTCACGACCTGCGGTGCGTTCTCGGAGCGCTGGTACAACATCGCCGAGTCTCTCGGCTACGAGGTCGATCGCCTCGACGCCGGATGGGGAAAGGCCATCGATCCCGCCGACCTCTCCGATCATCTCGCGCGCCACCATCGTGCGCACTACGACGCCGTGACGATCACGCACAACGAGACGTCCACGGGCGTGACCAACGATGTCGCGGCGTTAGCCGCGGTCGTGCGCGCGGAAGCACCGGACGCGCTGGTGCTCGTCGACGCGGTGTCGTCTCTCGGCGGCATTCCGGTGGAGTTCGACAGCTGGGGCCTCGACGTCTGCCTCGCGAGCGTGCAGAAGTGCATCGCCCTGCCGCCCGGCATCACCGTCGTCGCCGCTTCGAATCAGGCTCTGGTCCGCGCGAAGAAACACCCGTATCGCGGGACGTACTTCGACTTCGTCGCGTACAAGGAGCGAGCGGACGAGGACAGCGTTCCGTCGACGCCGTCGATTCCGCACTTTTACGCGCTCCACGCGCAGCTCGAGCACATCCTCCGCGGCGAAGGACTGGGGGCGCGTTTCGAGCGTCACCGGCGCATGCGCGAGCTCACCCACCAGCGCATCGCGCGCTACGCGAAGCTCGCCAGCGATCCCGAGTACGCCTCCGCGACTGTGACCGCGGTGGCCCCCGTCCTGCCACCCGACGCGATCCGCGCGGAGATGAAGAAACGCGGCTACACCGTCGGCGGCGGCTACGGCATCTGGAAGGACACGACGTTCCGCATCGGCCACATGGGCGACATCACCATCGCGGATCTCGAGGCGATGCTGGATGCTCTCGGAGAGGTGACGCGGCCGTAGTCGGTCTGCTTCAGAATAGTGGTATTGGACGCGTGCATGTGCACGATGCGCCATCCGCGCGCGTCGCGGCGCCACACGAACGTCCTCCGCGAGACCGCACTCGGGTTGGGTACGTTGAACGTGATCACCGCGACGTCGCCGCTCTGCAGAACGCGCAGATCCTCGGGCACGATGTTCGTCTTCTTCGTGTTTGCCTTCAGGTAAGCGTGAATGACCGCCGCGATGGCGTCCTTCCCATCCACGCGCTCGGCCTTCGCAGTCGGAAAGAACGCCGTCGCATCCTCCGCAAACGCCGCGACGATCCGCACCTCGTCGAGGGAATTCAGCGCGTCCATCCAGTCACGCATCGCACCAGCGGCGTCCTGAGAGCGCGATGTTGCACAGGCGGAGGCAAACAGCAGTACCGTCATGAGCGCGATGCGTGGCATGCGCGGGCGATTGTAGTATTCCGCTCATGTTCCGCGTCCTCGTCACCGACACCCTCGCCGAGTCCGGACTGGACATCCTTCGCGCCGCGAAGGACGTCGAGTTGGACTACCGTCCCGGTCTCAAGGGCGACGCACTGCTGGCCGCGGTCGCGGAGTCCGACGCGCTGATCACGCGCAGCGGCACGGCCGTCACACCGGAGCTCGTGAACGCGGGCACACGGCTGCGCATCATCGGCCGCGCCGGCGTGGGGCTCGACAACGTCGACGTGCACGCGAGCACCGCTCGGGGAATCCTCGTCATCAATGCGCCGACCGGAAACATCATGTCGGCCACCGAGCACACGATGGCCATGCTGCTCGCGTTCTGCCGAAACATCCCCGAGGCGCATGCGAGCGTGAAGCGAGGGGAGTGGACGCGCTCGAAGTTCATGGGCATCGAGCTCGATGGCAAGACCCTCGGCGTGATCGGACTGGGACGCATCGGCTCGCGCGTCACAACTCGCGCGCGCGGGTTCAACATGCGCGTCCTCGCGTACGACCCGTACATCGCCGACTCCGTCTTCGAGCGCTTCAATGCGCAACGGGTCACGCTCGACGAGCTCCTCGAGCAGTCCGACTTCATCACCGTACACACACCTCTGACGGAGGAAACGCGCCGCATGATCGGGGCCGCGGAGATCGCGAGGATGAAGCATGGAGTCGTCGTTCTCAACATCGCCCGCGGAGGGATCTACGAGGAGACGGCGCTCGCGGAGGCTCTCGCCAGCGGGAAGATCTCCGGCGCCGCCCTCGACGTCTACGAGGAAGAGCCGCCGGGGAAGGAGCACCCGCTGGTCAGCGCGCGAAACGTGATTCTCTCGCCGCATATCGGTGCGAACACGATCGAAGCCCAGGATCGCGTGGCCGTGCAGACCGCGGAGATGGTCGTGGAAGCGCTGCGGGGCTCGATCTTCGTCTCCGCCGTGAACCTCCCGTTCGAAGGCATCTCCGATGCGGACGCCGCGCCGCTCATCAAGCTGGCGGAGAAGCTCGGCCACTTCACCGCACAACTCATGAACAGACCGGTGAACCGCGCTGAGGTCGAGCTGTGGGGACTCGAGGAGCGGTTCACGAAGATCCTGTCCGTGGCCGCGCTCAAGGGTCTCCTCGCGCCGCACCTCGCGGAGTCGGTCAATTTCGTGAACGCGCAGCAGATCGCGCAGGCGCGAGGCATCTCCATCAGCTCGACCACCCATCCGACGCCGCGCGACTACGCCAATCTCCTCACCTTCCGCGCGTCGTCCGACACCGAGGAGATGTGCGTATCCGGGACCGTGTTTCACGAGCAGAACCAGCGCATCGTCTCGGTCAACGACTATCGCGTCGAGTTCAAACCCGATGGACACATCCTCTACATCATCAACAAGGACGTTCCCGGCGTCGTCGGCCGGGTCGGGACCACGCTCGGCGATCACGAGGTCAACATCGCCGAGTACAACCTCGCGCGCAGCGAGAGCGGCGGCACCGCGATGGCGATCATCACCATCGACTCGCCGCTGAGCCCCGATGCCCTGACCGCCCTGCGAGTGATGCCGGCGATCAAACAAGTCCGGCAACTGAAGCTCTAGCCGATAAACTACGCGCCGTGCACTACCGGAAGCTAGGCAACACCGGCATCACCGTCTCGGAGATCGGCTTCGGGGCCTGGGCCATTGGCGGCGTGACCGAGGCCTCGGGAACGCCGCTCGGCTGGGGCCGGACGAACGACGATGACTCGCTCGCCGCCATCCGCCGGGCGCGCGAGCTCGGCGTCACCTTCTTCGACACCGCGGACTCCTACGGCTTCGGTCGCAGCGAGTCCCTCCTGGGCATCGTGCTTTCGCGCCAGCGGCAGGACGTCGTCATCGCCACGAAGGTCGGTGTCGCTCGCGATGACGAAGGGAAGCTTCGCAAGGATTTCTCCCGCACGCACATCTCGCATGCCGTCGACGGCTCTCTGAAGCGCCTGCGCACGGACTACATCGACCTCCTGCAACTCCACAATCCGACGCTCGACGAGCTTCGGCGCGACGACATCCACGAGGCGATGGACCGCCTGCAGGAGGTCGGGAAGATCCGCTTCTGGGGCGTATCGGTCACGACGCCGGAGGAGGGGATCGAGGTCGTCAACGAGGGCTGGGGCTATGCGCTGCAGGTCCTGTACAACGTCCTCAATCAAGCGCCTGCCGAGAAGCTGTTCCCGCTCGCACACCAGAAGGGCTACGGCATCATCGCGCGCGTCCCGCTCGCGTCGGGGCTGCTCAGTGGAAAGTTTCGTCCCGATACGGTCTTCACGAAGGACGACGTGCGCCAGAACTTCCTCACCCCGAAGCGGCTCGAGGAAGTGTTGCCGCGCGTGGACGAGGCGAAGTCGATCATCGGCGGCACCGCGCGATCCCTGGCCGAGGGCTCGCTGCGCTTCGTGCTCGCCAACGAGTTCGTGTCGACGGCGATCCCCGGTGCCAGAAACGTGCGGCAGGTGGAGATGAATGCGTCCGCCGACGAAGTGCGCATCCCCCAGGAAGTCGTCGACAAGCTACAGGCGCGGCTGGGGAGCTACAACTTCTACCACCGCCACGGCATCAAGATCTGATCCAAATCCTGAGCGAAGCGAAGGATCAATGGAGCCCTCACGCCTCGCGCACCGATGTGCGTGCATCGTGAGGGCTCCATTGATCCTTCGTCGCTTCGCTCCTCAGGATGAATTTCCGGTCGTGAAGCGTTCTCTCGTTGAATGCCCGATCGCACCATCTCCATCCGCGGGGCGCGGACCCACAACCTGAAGAACGTCTCGGTGGACATCCCCCAGCGCCAGTTGACGGTGATTACCGGTCCGTCGGGATCCGGCAAGTCTTCGCTGGCCTTCGACACCCTCTACGCCGAGGGGCAGCGGCGATTCGTCGAGTCGATGTCGACCTACGTGCGGCAGTTCCTCGAACGGATCGACCGGCCGGACGTCGACTCCATCGAAGGGATCCTCCCGGCGATCGCCATCGAACAGAAGAACTCGGTCAAGAACGCTCGCTCGACCGTCGCGACCGCCACGGAGCTCGCGGATCACATCCGCCTCTTCATGACCTACTGCGGCGAGACGTGGTGTCCGGACTGCGCCGCCACCGTCCGCAAGGAGAATCCGGAGTCGATCACCGATCAGATCCTCGACACACTCGGGGGTCGGCGGGCGGTGGTCCTGGCGCCGATCTTCTTCGACGTCGGCCACCGCGACGTCGTCGTCGAGCAGCTCGTGAAGGCGGGGTTCTACCGCGTCTGGATCGGCGGCGAGGTGCGCGACCTGAACGAGCTCGACACCACGGGCGCGACGTCGTTCGAGATGGTCATCACCCGTCTTCGCATCGATGCCGAGCGTCGCACGCAGATCACGGAAGCGATCGAGCAGGCATTCGAGCTGTCGAAGGGGACGGTGAACGTCCTCGAAGAGCATCCGGGCCCGAGCCCGGAGAACGGCGTCGAGTGGCATTCACACCGCTTCACCTCCCACTTCGCCTGCAACAAGTGCGGAACCGAGTTCCTCGAGCCGACCCCGCACATGTTCTCGTTCAACTCGCCCCTCGGGGCGTGCACGGAATGCCAGGGCTACGGGCGGATCATCGGCATCGACATGGAGAAGGTGATCCCCAATCGCTCGCTTCGACTGGACGAGCAGCCGATCACACCGTGGAACTCGGCCGGCTACGAAGACTGCTACGACGACCTCGAGAAGGCGGCGGCGAAGTACAGGCTGCGCCTCGATGTTCCGATCGAGAAGCTCTCCGAGGCGGAGTGGGACGTGCTCTACAACGGGCGCGGCAAGTGGTACGGGATCAAGGGCTTCTTCGAATGGCTGGAGACGAAGAAGTACAAGATCCACGTCCGCGTGAAGCTGGCGAAGTACCGCAGCTACGAGACCTGCCCGCAGTGCCGCGGCTCGCGCCTGAAGAACGTCGTCGAGAACGTGAAGTTCCGCGACCTCACTGTCGGTCAGCTCTTCGGGATGGACGTGAAGAGCGGGCGCCGCTTCTGGGAGTACCTCGCGATGTCGAAGAGCGAGGAGAAGATCGCCGGGCACCTGCGCCGCGAGATCGTGAACCGGCTCGTGTACCTCGACGAGGTGGGTCTGTCGTATCTCACGCTCGACCGCCAGACCCGCACTCTGTCGGGCGGCGAGTCCCAGCGCATCAACCTCGCCGCGGCCCTCGGCTCTTCGCTGACCGAGACCATGTACGTGATCGACGAGCCCACGGTAGGCCTGCACGCGCGCGACTCGGAGCGATTGCTGCTCGTACTGCGGCGCCTGAAGAACGCCGGGAACACTGTGATCGTCGTCGAGCACGATCCGACGATCATCGCCGGCGCCGACTATCGCGTGGAGCTCGGGCCGGGGGCGGGCGAGCTCGGGGGAGAAGTGCTGTACGCGGGGGTTGCGCGAGCGGCGCAGGAGGTCACGGGGTCCTTCGCCGTCTCGGCGGCTCAGGATGACAGCGCGGGCTTCATTCGCATCGTGAACGCGAGGCAGAACAACCTGCGCAACGTCACGGTGGACATTCCGCTCGGGAGGATGGTCGCGGTCACCGGAGTCTCCGGATCGGGCAAATCGACGCTCATCCGCAACTGTCTCTTCAATCGGTACCGGCGGGACGTGCGCGGCGTCGCGGGACTGGAGACGGGCAAAGTCGACGCGCTCGAAGGAACAAATCTCATCTACGACATGGAGCTCGTCGATCAGTCACCGATCGGACGCTCCTCGCGCTCGAATCCGGCGACGTACATCAAGGCCTGGGACGAGGTCCGCAAGCTGCTCGCCGAGACGACGGGCGCGAAGCTCCACGGCGTGACGGCGGGCATGTTCTCGTTCAACACCGAGGGCGGACGCTGCGAGACGTGCCAGGGGGCGGGCGTCGTGACGATCGACATGCAGTTCCTGGCAGACGTGGAAGTCGTCTGCGAGAAGTGCGACGGCCGCCGTTTCGGTCCCCAGGTCATGAAGGTGACGTTCAAGGGGAAGAACGTGAACGACATCCTGAAGATGACCGTCGACGAAGCGTCGAAGTTCTTCGTCGCGAAGCGGGCTCTCCTCAAGCGGCTCGACGCGCTCCGCTCCGTAGGTCTCGGGTATCTGCGACTGGGACAGTCGACCGATTCGCTCTCGGGCGGCGAAGCGCAACGCCTCAAGCTCGCTTCGTTCCTTGCGGAGACGGCCGCAAAGAGCGAGAAGCCGCGCCTGTTCCTCTTCGACGAGCCGACCACCGGCCTGGCGGCGACGGACGTCGAGGTGCTGATCCGGACGTTTCGCGATCTGATCGACCGCGGCAACTCCGTCGTCGTCATCGAGCACAACACGCAGCTCATCGAGCAGTCCGACTGGGTGATCGACCTCGGTCCGGACGGCGGCGATCAGGGCGGGGAGGTCATCGGAGTGGGAACGCCCGAGGAAATCGCCTGCAACGCGAGCAGCATCACGGGCAGGTATCTTCGCGGCGCTCGCACCGCGGCAGGCGCAGCGTAGTACTCAGTTTTACGTAGAATTCGCCTCGTGGATCCCAGTCACGTCGTTCGCGCAATCGTGCAGGCTCATGCTCCCGGCAGCACCCTCGACGAAGAGCTCCCGCTCGGCGCCGACGGCCTGGGCCTCGACTCCATCGCCATCGCCGAGGTGCTGCTCGAATGCGAGGAACGGTTCGGCATGTCCTGCGGGCAACTCCTCGAGAGCGATGGGCTCACGATCGCAAAGCTCGTCCGCCACCTGGGCTCGGCGACGTGACGCAGCCGTCAAGGACATATCGCGTCTTCCGTTCCCTCGCCAGGGGAGTGGCGGCGGCGGGTCAACGCTGGCCGGGACTCACGTTACGGGCAGCCGATCTGCTCGCACCGACATCCCGCCAACGCCTGGGCATACCATCCGCGGATGAGCTCCGCGCCCTGCTGCCCCACCTGAGCCCCACCGAGGCGCGGGCCGTGAGTGGAAGCATTCTGCGCTCCGAGGTACGACAGAACGTCCTGATTTACTGGTGGGTGCGCAGCGGCAGGCCAGGGTTGCGGCAGCTCATTCGCGAGGTCCACGTTCCCGCGCTTCCGAAGCCGCCGCTGATTGTCGGGACCTTCCATCTCGGGCCGCTCACCGCGCTCGGCGCCGCTCTGGAGACGAGCATCGGCCCGGTGTTCGCCTCCGTCGAAAGGAGACGGGTCGGCGCCAGCGCCGCAACCCGGGAACGGAGGCGGACGCGCACTTTCTACGAATCCGCCCGGTTTCTTCGGGCCGGCGGGTCGGTCGTCATGCCGCTGGATCCGTTCGTGGCTTCGTCGTTCCGGGTACCGTTCTTCGGCGGAACGGCGCCAATCGCAAGAGGTGCATTTGCGCTCTCCCGCATCACCGGGGCTCCGATCGTGCCGATGGTCGCCCGATGGCGCGGGACGCGCGTCGAGCTCGTGGCGGGGACGCCTCTTGCTGCAGCCGATGGACCGGAGCGCGAGCAGGCGCTCGCCGCCGAGACGGCGCGATGGCTCGAAGACTATCTCCGTGCAAGTCCGGAGGAGATCAGTCTGCGAATTCTCGATCTGATGCAGCGTTGAAGACGATGCTGTCCGATGCGAACGTTCCGTCGGCGAGTTGTCCTCGCAGCACATCGTGACGGATCTTGCCGTTCGCGGTGATCGGAATGGACCGCGGCCTGACGGCGATCACGCGCTCCGGCGCGAAGCCGAGCGACTGCCGGATCCGCTGCGCGACAGCACCCGCGATCGACTCCGCCTCGTCGAGCCGTTCCGGCTCGATGAGAACGACGATCGTCTCGGTCGAGCGCGACTCGGACGGCGGAAGCGCGACTGCCGCCGCGATGCGCACCCCGCCGGCCGACTGCGCCGCCTCCTCGAGCTCGCGCGGCGCGATGATCGCCCCGCCGCGTTTCAGCATGCTCCGCTTCCGCCCCAGCACGTAAAGACGCCCCGCGTCATCGAGATAGCCGGTGTCGCCGGTGTGCAGCCAGCCGTCGCGCAGCGACGCCCGTGTTGCGTCTTCCGCGTCGAAGTAACCGGCAAACACGGTTGGTCCGGCCACCAGAATCTCTCCGTCGTCCGCAATACGCACTTCCACGCCGGCGGGAGGTGTGCCGCACGACACGTTTCCGCGTTCGTCGACGTGCATTTCCTCGTACGGACGCGTGAAGGTCACCCCGAGAGTCGCCTCTGCGAGTCCATAGCCGGGGCGGATCACGTTGCGGAGCTGATAGCGGGTCTCGAATGCGTCGATCGTGCTGCGGCGGACCGGCTCCCCGCCGTTCGTCGCGAACCGGAGGGTGGTGAGATCCAGACCCGGATCGCCGAGGCGGGCGGCGAGACGCCAGGCGAAATCCGGCGCCCCGGTGAGGGTTCCGCGCTCCGCCGCGATCACCTCCAGCCACCGCGGAATCGATCGGATCGAAGGCGTCACGATGTGACAGGTCGACCCGGCAAACGCGGGCGTCAGGATGAAACGGACCAGGCCGAGGTCGTGCCACGGCGGAACCCAGCTCACGAGGACATCGCCGGAGGTGATCTCCAGAATGTCGATCGTCATCGCGTGCATCGCCGCCACGTTGCGCTGCAGGACCATGGCCGCTCGCGGCTCGCCCGATGTTCCCGATGTGAGTTGCAGGAAGGCGATGTCGTCCGGATGTCCGTCCCCTTCCGGAAGCTCATTGGCTGAAGGCTGCACGGCGCCAGCGAACAGACAACGCAGCCCGGCGTCCCGCGCGGCACGGCGGATGTCCGGCATCGCGTCGTCGACGAGGATCGCAGCGGGACGGATTCGTGCCGCGCGTCGCACCACCGTTTCCGGCGGAGCAACGGGATTGATCGCACAACCGACGGCACCGAGTCGCTGGACGGCGTAGAAGAGCTCCACGAATGCGAGCCCGCTGGGGAGAACGAGTGCCACGCGATCGCCGCGCTGGATGCCGAGCTCGCGAAGTGTGGCGGCCAGCCGGCCCGCCGACGCGTGGAGCGCGCCGAACGTGATCCGTTCTCGCTCATGAACGAATGCCGGACGGTCCGGCGCGATCCGTGCCTGGCGCGCCAGAGCGGAGTAGATCGTTCGGGGGAAGGATTCGATCTGCAAGATCGGAACTCTATCGCGGGACACTGTCCCGCGAACACTTCAACTCCCGGGGCTACAATGCCGCGACTTTAGCAAGGGGGATGACCCACCATGAGTGTTCCACAAGGACATCCTGACATCGTCGGGGCCCAACCCGAGGGTCCGACGCCGTTCATGCCGTACATCGCTCCGGAGACCACGATCCTGCGCGAGCTCACACCGCGAGCGGTGATCGTCGGAACGATCCTCGGGATGATCTTCGGCGCCGCGTCGCTGTACCTGGTCCTCAAAGTCGGTCTGACCGTCAGCGCCTCGATCCCGGTCGCCGTCATCTCCATCACTCTGTTCCGCATCCTCTCCAAGATGGGCGCACGGAACGCCACGATCCTCGAGAACAACATCTCCCAGACGGCCGGCTCCGCGGGCGAGTCGATCGCGTTCGGCGTCGGCGTGACCATGCCCGCGATCCTCATCCTCGGCTTCGACCTCGAGATCACCCGGGTGATGCTCGTGGCCATCCTCGGCGGTCTTCTCGGCATCCTCATGATGATTCCGCTGCGGCGGGCCCTCATCGTGGCGCAGCACGGAATCCTCAAGTACCCCGAGGGCACCGCCTGTGCGGAGGTGCTGAAGGCAGGCGCGAGCGACGAGTCGCGCGCGGCCGCATCGGAGCAGGCCAGGCGCGAACAGGAAGCGCTCGGCGGCGCAAGCACCAGCGCGAAGACGATCTTCACCGGCTTCGCCATCGGCCTGGTTTACAAGACGGCGATGGCGGCGTTCCGGGCGTGGAAGGATGTGCCGGAGAAGATCTTCGGCGGCTATTTCCGCGGTGCCTCGGTCGCGGTCGAGGTCTCGCCGGAGCTCCTCGGCGTCGGCTACATCATCGGACCGCGCATCGCCTCGATCATGTGCGCGGGCGGCGTGCTCGCCTATCTGGTGCTCATCCCGATGATCAAGTACTTCGGATCGGCAGCGGTGGGAGTGATTGCTCCTTCCACGGTTCCCACCCTGATCAACGACATGTCCATCAGCCAGATCCGCAACGAGTACATCCTGTACATCGGCGCGGGGGCGGTGGCGGCGGGCGGAATCATCAGCGTCTTCCGGTCTCTGCCCGTCATCTGGCACGGCATCCAGGGCGGCCTGAAGGATCTTTCGCGAACGAAAGCCGCGGCCGATACGCCGGCCACTCCCCGCACGGACCGCGATCTCTCGATGAAGATCGTGCTCATCGGCATCATTGCCCTGATCGTGGTCATCGCTTTTTCGAATCCGCTCTACGTCGGCGGCACCGGCTTCGCCGCGCGGCTGGCGGCGGCGCTGCTGATCATCGTGTTCGGCTTCCTCTTCGTGACCGTGTCGTCGCGTCTGACCGGTGAGATCGGCTCTTCGTCGAATCCGATCTCGGGCATGACCGTGGCCACGCTGCTCCTCACGTGTCTGTGCTTTGTCGTGCTCGGATGGACAGGGAGCAACTACTTCGTGACGGCGCTGTCGATCGGCGCGATCGTCTGCATCGCATCGTCGAACGGCGGCACGACTTCGCAGGATCTGAAGACGGGCTACCTCGTTGGCGGCACCCCGGGGCGGCAGCAGATCGCGATCCTCATCGGCGCGCTCGCGTCGGCGCTTGTGCTGGGACCGATCCTCCTCACGCTCAACGATGCGTATTCGGTGTATGTGCCGATCGACAATACTCCGGCGGGACTGGTCCGTGGCGGCGTGTTGCCGGGCGAGACCGCACCGACCGACCAGTTCCACGGCCGCGAGCGCGCCGGCGGCAACGTCGCCGGCCAGGCCGACACGAACGAGTACAACGTCTGGTTCCGCCAGCCGCCGGGCGGCGGAAACGCGGAGAAGTACCTCGTCGACGACAACGGCAGGCCGGTGTACTACGTCGACCCGGGCATCAACGGCACGATCCGCGAGCTTCCAAACGGGCGGCAGATCGACAAGTTCGACGCGCCGAAGGCGACGTTGATGTCGTACATCATCAAGGGCATCCTCGGCGGCGAGCTACCGTGGGGCCTCGTGCTCCTCGGCGTCATGATCGCCATCGTGCTGGAGCTCTCCGGGATCCCTTCGCTCGCGTTCGCCGTCGGTGTGTATCTGCCGCTCTCCAGCTCCTCGCCGATCCTCATCGGCGGCATGGTGCGGTGGGCGGTCGACAAGTGGATCGCGAAGAAACACGCGGGCAAACAGCTCACGCAGGAGCAACTCGTGGCGGAAGGCGATAAGAGCCCCGGCGTGCTGATGGCATCGGGCTACATCGCCGGCGGCGCGATCGCCGGTATCTTCATCGCGTTCATCCAGGGCGTGCCGTTCATGGAAGACTTCAACCGGCTGATCGGCACATGGGCAGAGGCCAATCCGCTGCTGAACGAAGGGATCGCGGACATCGCGGGGCTCATTCCGTTCGCGATTCTGATCGCGTTGCTGTATCTGACCGGGCGAGAGAAAATCCTCGCACATCGCGAAACGACGTAAGCTAGGAGGGCCGGCCGCCAAGCCGGCCCTCGCTTTTTATGTGGACCTTCCTCGCGCTGGTGGCGGCAGTGATCGCGCTCGTGATTGCGAAGCGCGCCCGTGACGAGGTGCGCGAGCTGCGGGAGTGGCTCGCGTTCCACAGGGTGGGGATGGAGGCGGCGGACGACGGACGGCGAGGCGCCGGCGTTACGGCCGCCGAGACGGCGGCACCACAAACGGCGGCACCACAAGCGGCGGCACCGCCGAGTGAACCGAGTGGTGCCGGCGCCCCGCCGGCCGTTCCGCCGGCGCCTCGCCGGCCGGAGCCGGAGACCGTCATCCCGATCTGGCAACCGCCCACGCCCCAGCCCGAACCCGAACCCGAACCTGCCGCCGCCTTCGAGGCGGCACCTCCGCCGCCTCCGCAAGCCGCGCCTCCACCACCCGGCCCACCGCCGAAGCCGCCGGCATGGCAGCAGATCGACTGGGAGAGCTTCGTCGGCGTGAAGCTCTTCTCGTGGGTGGCGGGCGTCGCGCTCGTCATCGCGGCCATCTACTTTCTGAAGTACTCCGTGGAGCACGGGTGGATCTCGCCGCCGATCCGCGCGGCGATCGGGCTGATCACCGGCAGCGCACTGCTCGTCATCTGCGAGCTGCGTGTCGCACGCGGGTACAGGTTCACCGCGAACGCGATGCACGGAGCGGGCATCGCCATCCTCTACGCGACGCTCTTCGCCGTACACGCGCTGTGGCACCTGCTCCCGTCGGGCGTCGTCTTCGGCGGCATGCTGATCGTGACGGCCGTCGCCGTCGCGCTCTCGATTCGCCGCGAATCGCTCTTCATCGCCCTCCTCGGCATGATGGGCGGCTTCGCCGCCCCCGCGCTGCTGTCGACCGGCGAGAACCGGCCGATCGGACTCTTCTCCTATCTCCTTCTGCTCAACGCCGGGCTTGCGTGGGTCGCGTACAGGAAGCGATGGCCCGCGCTCACGGCAGGGACGGTGATCTTCAGCGTGGTCTACCAGTGGGCGTGGATCGCCAAGTTCCTCGACGTTGCGCAGCTTCCGCTCGCGGCAGGCATTTTTCTCGTCTTCGGCATCGTCGCGGCCACCGCGCTGTGGGTCGGGCGCCGCGACGACGGCCAGCAGCGCGTGTTCGACCGCATGGGCCAGCTCGGCGCGGCGCTGCCGCTGCTGTTCGCGCTCTTCGCCGCGGCCGTGCCCGCGTACGGCGCACGCACCAACATCCTCTTCGGATTCCTCCTACTCATCGCCGGGGGACTCGGCGTGATCGCCATGCTGCGCCGCATCGAGTGGCTGCATGCGATCGGCGTCGTGGCGACGGTGCTGACGTTCGCGATCTGGCTCGCCGTCTCTTACACGCCGGCGGCGTGGCCGGTGATTCTCGCGTGGGTGGGCGCGTTCGTGGTGCTCTACCTCGCGATCGGGATGCGCTATCGCTCCCGGGTCGTCATCGGAGGCGCGGCGATTCTGTTCGTGTTGCCCGCGCTGATTCAGCTCGAGCCGCGGACCGCATCGCCGGCGCTGCTGTTCTCGGTGCTGTTCGTTCTGCTCGCGCTCGCGGCGGCGTACGCACTGCGGTACGAGGAAGGACTCGTGTACTACGTGGCCGCGTTCTTGGCGATCGTGGCCGAGGCGCTGTGGTCGGTGCGGCATCTGCGCGCGGAGCGGTTGTACGAGGGGCTCGCCATTTACGGCGTCTTCGGCCTGCTCTTCCTCGGCGTCCCGACCCTGGCTCGGCGATTCGACCGCGCGCTGCGGCCGGCGAACGGCGTCGGCGCGACGGTCCTCGCCAGCGTGGCGATGCTGCTGTTTCTCACGACCGACCGGATCGCGGCCGGTGCGCTGTGGGGGCTCGCGCTCCTGCTCGCGGTGCTTCTGATCGGGGCCATGACGCAGGCACGCTTCACGGGGAAACCGACTATGGCGGCCGTCGCGGTGGTCCTCGCGTGGATCGTGCTCGCGTCGTGGTGGGAAGCCGCAACGCTCGAAGCCGCACTGATCCCCGCATTGTTCGTGATCGCGGTATTCGGCGTACTCGTCGTTCTCACGACCGCGTGGGCACGCTTCGAAGGACAGACTCACCTTGCGCTGGCCGGCCACGCGTTCCTGATCTTCGTTGCGGCTTCGCGCACGCTGGCTTTTCCGCCCTGGCCGTTCCTCGCGGTGCTGCTCGTGCTCGATCTGGCCATCGGCGTGGCGGCTCTATACCTGAAGCGATCGTCGCTGCTGGTCGGTGCGGCGGTGATGTCGCAGGTGGTGCTGCTGTCGTGGACGATGGTCGCGGAGGTCGCGCCGTGGCCGAACGTCGCGCTGGCGGCGACGCTGGCGGTGGCCGCGTGGGCGATCGTGGTGGGACTCATGGGACGTATGGGACCCATAGGACCCGCGGTCGCCCTGCTGCTGGGGCACGTGGTTGCGATCGCCGCGGGCAGTGGGTCGGATGCTCCTCTATTCGGCACGTTGCTCGCCACCCACGTCGTGCTTGCGGTGGCCGCTCTGCTGGTGGCCGCACGCTTCGAGATGCACGTGCTGGCGGTGCTCAGCGTGCCTTTGACGGCGATCGGCACGATGCTCGCGCGGACGCAGACACCGACCCAGACGTTCACGTTCGCGCTGGTGGTCTACGCGATCTACATCGCCTACCCGCTGATTCTCGGCGCACGTGCGAAACGGGCGCTGGAGCCGTATCTCGCCGCGGTGCTCGCGAGCGTGCCGTTCTTCTTCATCGCTCGCGAGGCGATGAACGACGCCGGTCTCGCGTACATGATCGGCGTGCTTCCGGTGGCGCAGGCGTTGGTGATGCTCGCGTTGGTGGTGCGTCTCCTGCGCACCGAGCTGCCGACAGAACGGCAGTTGACGCGCCTCGCGATCGTAGCGGCCACCGCGCTCGCATTCCTGACGATCGCGGTTCCGCTGCAGCTCGAGAAGCAGTGGATCACGATCGCGTGGGCGCTCGAGGGAGCGGCGCTGGTGTGGCTCTACCGGCGGATTCCGCATCGTGGGCTGCTCGCATGGGCAGCGGCGCTGCTCGCGGCCGTGTTCGTGCGGCTGACGATCAACGCGGACGTCCTCTCGTATCACGCGCCGAGCGGCCGGGCGATCTTCAACTGGTATCTGTACACGTATCTCGTCTGCGCGCTCGCGTTTTTCGCCGCCGCGTATCTCGCACCGCGTGCCTACAAGCGTGCCATCGGGGCGGCGAACGCAGCGGGAACGCTGTTGCTGTTCTTGCTGCTGAACATCGAGATCGCGGACTTTTTCTCCAGCGGGCCCACGCTCACGGTCAACGTTCTCTCGTCTTCTCTCGCCCAGGATCTGACGTACACGATCGGCTGGGCCGTTTTTGCCATCGTCCTCTTGATCGCGGGCATCGCGCTCCGCACGCGAGCGGCGCGCGTCGCCGCGATTGCGCTGCTGGTCCTGACGATCTTCAAGTGCTTCCTCTACGACCTCGGCCGCCTCGCCGGCCTGTATCGCATCGCTTCGTTCCTGGGACTCGCGCTCGCGCTGGTGATGGTGAGCGTGCTGCTCCAGAAGTTCGTGCTGGCGCGGCGCACGTCGCCGGAAGAGGTGGGGCCCTGAGCCTTCTCCTCGCGCTGGCGATGACGTCCGCGCTCGCCCCCACCTGGGGCAGGAGCGTCGCGCCTGCCGGAGCCGAAACGGGACCGAAGCTCGAGATTCCCCGAGGCGGTGCGATCGCGCGCGATCAGTTCCGCGTCTGAGGCTCGTGCTCTTCAGTGGAGAAACTTCTCCCGCTCCGGGCGACTCCACGTAGCGGCGATGCGCCTGGCCCACCACTTGGGCCACGCCCGCGCCAGCCAGAGATGGCCGATGAGCACGAGGTTCACGCCACGCAGAAACGCGAGCGATACGCCCCGGTCGAGAAACGGCATCCGCGACTCCGGCCAACGCACGAACAGGAAGTCGACGGCGAAGAGCAGCGAGACCTGCATGCCGTCGCGCACCCACGCGCGGCGCCGCGCCCGTTTGATCGCGTCATGCGCGTCGCAGACGACTCGAGGAGGACAGGACGAAGCCGAAACCCCCGGCAGCAATTCGTTTCTGGGCATGCACGGAGTTGGACAACGAAGTGATAATAAGTATTCGCGGACTCAGCGGTAGCGGGAGGGGGCGGGGCGATAGGACGAATAGGACGAATAGGACGAATAGGGAGGATAGGAGGACTTCTCCCTATCCGTCCTATCCGTCCTATCCGTCCTATCTGTCCTATCCGTCCTATCCGGTCCAGATTCACGCCGCAGCGCTGCCTGTCGCGGCCGGTCAGCGGTTCCGGAGCCGGATCGTCTGTGCGATGAGGTTTCCCCGTGCGTCGCGATACGCCTGGACGAGCACGGTGTCCTTCTCACGCAACGTCGTCGCCGTCACGTACGTGCCTCCCCTCGTCCGCACCGCGAGCTCTGGTGCAGCCCAGATTCGCACGGTCAGATTCGTGTCCGTCTCGCGCAGTCCGATGGTCACGGCATCCTCGAGCGTCTCGGTGATCGAGCCGCCGGTGGTGATGAGCGCGGGTCGATCGAACGTGCCGCGGTCATCGTCCGGAAACGTGCGGTCTGCTTCGGTGAAGCGAACCGTGGACGCATTGAACATGTCGCCGACGCGGTTGAAGCTGCCGGTCACCTCGACGCGGTCGTCCACACGGAGGTTGCGCGCCCGGATCACGTCGCCCGTCGCATCCTGGGCCTGGGCCATGTCGACGCGGATTTCTTCGCGACCGTCCTCGACGTAGACACGGTCGAGCCCCGGCTCCACGCGCGACACCCTTCCGGCGATCGTCGTCACGCGCCCACCCGTCGGCGCAGTGCCGGCTTCCTGAACGGACTGCACGACGAAGATGCGCCGCGCGTTGATCTCGTCCGCCTGCGCGGTGCGCGCCTCCGCCTCGACGCGGATGCGATCGCCAACTTCGAGGTTCGAGACCTGATAGGTTTCGCCGCGATAAAGAACGGGCGTGCTGCGATACGTGCGCACGGTGATCATCCGTCGCTGGGGCGTCTGGATCACGAGGCGCCCTTCGTCCTCGTTGATCGTGCGGATCGTCCCCTCGACGGTGCCGCCGGTCGGGGTCGTCGTGCCGCTCGTGCGGTCGTCCGTCTGTGTGGCCACGCTGGTCGGCTCGCGAGTGGTGCCGACGCCTACCGAGCCCGCCGCCACGTCGCGTCCGAGGAGTGTCACGCGGTCCGCTTTCCATACGCCTTGGCCGCGCTCGGAGCCGCGGATCTCGACGCGATCCCCGAGACGAACGTTCGAGAGGCCGGACGAGCCTTTGAAGATCTCCGGCTTCCCGGCGATCACGCCCCCGAAGCCGTAGTAAATCGTCGAGATGGCATCGGTCTCGACGGTGACGCGGGTGCGGTCCTCGTCGTACTCGATCTGCAGACGTCCGCGCCCTTCATCGACGTCGACGACTGTCCCGGCCATGGGACTCGTTTGCGCAAAAGTGGACACAGCCGTGAGCGCGATCAGCGCGCAAAGGGCTGCGATTCGAAGAGTTTCTCTCATAGGCGCCTCCTGATGCGGGTGCTCGCGGCAAAGGTGGTGCCGTGTCACCCACGTTCTGAGACGCATTTGCCGCCGATGAAGCTTCGCTCCACCGCGCGGTCATCCCCCATGAAGATCAGGCCCGCGAGCAGATCCTCGGGCGATGTCGCTCGGCCGGTGCGCATCGCGAGAAGCGGCGTCGCGTGGAGATCGAGGACGAGAAAGTCCGCGGACTTTCCCGCTTCGAGGCTGCCGGTCTCCGCTTCGAGAGTCAGCGCCCGCGCTCCGCCGAGGGTCGCCAGGTACCAGAGGTGGAACGGGCTGAGTGAGACGTGCTGAACCTGTTGGACTTTGTACGCGTCCGCCATGGCGTTGAAGAGCGATGGCGTCGTCCCCGCGCCGATGTCGCTTCCGAGACCGACGATGACGCCCGCCTCGAGGATGCGGAAGAGCGGAAAGAGTCCGCTGCCGAGAAACAGGTTCGAATTCGGACAGTGCGCGATGCGCGTGCCCCGCTTCGCGAGCAGATCGAGCTCTTCCGGTGTCAGCCAGACTCCGTGTGCGAGGACGGTACGCTCGCCGAGAAGTCCGTAGCGGTCGTACACATCCGCGTACTCCGCCTCGGGGAAGAGCTCATGGACCCAGAGCACCTCGTTCTCATTTTCCGAGATGTGCGTGTGCACCCACGCGTCGGGAAACTCCCGCTTGAGCTGACCCGCGTACTCGAGCTGTTCGGGTGTGGACGTGGGGGCGAAGCGAGGTGTGATCGCGTACCGCAACAGCCCGCGCCCGTGCCATTTCTCGAGAAGCGCGCGGCTCTCGTCATAGGACTGCTGCGCGCTGACGTCGAGCAGATACTCCGGCGCGTTGCGATCCATCATCGTCTTGCCGATGATTCCGCGGAAACCGCGGCGTTCGGCCTCGGCGAAGAAGATGTCGGTCGCCGTGGCGTGGATCGTCGAGAAGATCAGCGCCGTGAGGGTACCGTTGCGCAGCAGCTCGTCGTAGAACGCGCGCGCCACGCGCCGCGCATGCTCCGGGTCTTCGAACTTTCGCTCGGTAGGGAAGGTGTAGCGGTTCAGCCACTCCAGCAGGTGTCCGCCATACGACCCGATCATCTCCAGCTGCGGCGCGTGCAGGTGCGTATCGATCAGACCGGGCGTGAGCAGCTTGCCGGAGAGATCCCGCACGTCGCCGACAGGCGCGTCGCTCCATTCACCGACGCTGACGATGAGGCCGTCGTCGCCGACGGCCACGTAGCCGTCGTCGTACCAGCGATACGAGCCGTCCACTCCGTTCGCAAACGGATCGCGGATGGGTGTGAAAACGCGGGACCGGTAGACCCTCACGCGCGAATTGTAGCTGTCCTTCCCGCCGCGTTGTCGCAAGCGTGTGCGCTACAACAGGTCTTCCTCGCGCTCCTCGTGAACGAGCTTTTCCAGAACGACCGCCTGATGGCGACTGGGCATGGTCTCGCCCACGGAGCCCTCGACATCGGCTTCGAGCGCGCTGGTGAGCGTCAGGGAAGTCTTCGTCACCGACTCGATGAAGCTCGGCTCCGGAGCGGGGATGATCGACATCTGCGCCGCCGCCTCCGCGCGCGTGCGCCGGTCCCGCTCCTCGGCGTTCTTGAAGTCGGTGTTGAACATCAGCAGAGTCTGGGCGAGCCTGTCGTACAGCTCCGCGGTCGCTCGCACGTCGTCGAGGCAGTAGTCGGCGATCTCGCGATGGCGCCCGGCGCGATACCACGTCTCGACGGAGCGGCCATCGAGCCCTTCGCCCTTCGACGTTTCGACGCCGAAGGCTTTGCACGCGAGATCGAGATTGAACTTGAACTGGCGCGCGTTGACCGTGCCGAAGAAGTTCAGTGCCTCGCGGAGGTCGCAGTTCGGATGGAAGCCGTAGCGGTATCCGACAAGGTCACGCTTCGGCACGATGCCGTTGATCGCGGAGCGGATCATCAGAAACGGGCCGTCGAACTGGCGGCCATTGAATGAGATGAAGCGCGAGTCGCTGTCGAAGAACTCCCAGAACTTCTCCAGGATCTGCTTCTCGGTGCCGGAGATGTACGTCCGGCCGTTGCTTTTCTCGACCTTCAGCTCCGTCTGCCCAGGCATCTCGAACAGCACGCAGGAGCGGCCATCGCCGATGTTGATCACGCCGATCGCAACGATCTTCCCGCGAAACGGCGAAAGCCCTCCCGAGCGGCGCGCTTCCTCGGCGTCGCCCTCGGAGAGGCCTTTCATCATGTACTCGCGAACGTAGGGGTCGAGCTCCTCCCACGGAGTGCCGACGGTCTCGATGTCGATGACGAGTTTTTTCATGGGAGTCCGGTCCATGGTGGGTCAACAAGAGGGTGGCGTCAATGAATCCAGGCGCGGAACCTGCGCGAATCTCCTCGTCCGCGCGCACAAGCAGCTGCCAAGAGGCGGGCGTCTCCTCGCCCGCGTAACGCGTCAGACGCGGCGCCTCCGCCCCGCGTAGCGGGCGACTGGAGTTTGGCCCTTTCGCGGTACCGCAGGGAGATCGTCCCGAAGGGACATCAGAGGGTGGCCGGCGGGCGAAAGCGCGCAGCCACCGGCAAGGCACACGCAGATCAAACCGCCCCGGAGGGGCGGATCCGCCCGCGTAGCGGGCGAGAGGGAATAGCCCCCGGCTTCAGCCGCGGCTGAAAGCCGGGGGAACACATTGCCGGCCAACAGAGCCCGCGTATGCGGGCGACAGACGTTCACGTCCATAGGAACCGTTCGGCGACCCGGATGCCGTGTCGGTTCAAGAGGCGCGTGAATACGGTCGCCAGTTGTGAGTGGCTGACGCTGAATGCGGCGTAGCCTCGTTGCCATTCGAAACGCGCTCGTTCCGGAAATGTGTCGTGGATCCATTTCGAGCTGCATCCCTTCACTTTGCCGACGATCTCCGCGATGGGTGCTGTCGGCGGCGTGGAAATGAGGAGATGGAGGTGATCCTCGACGCCGTTGCCGTTGAGGAGTTTCCCGTTCAGCTCTCGGAGGGTGCCGGCGACATATGGATAGAGCCGTTCTTCGAGCACGGCATCGATCTGTGGTGTGCGGTCCTTCGTCGAGAACACCACGTGGTGTAGATCGCGTTGTAGCTGTGTGGCATGCGTTCCGACGCATGCGGAAGTCCCCGTTGGATGGTACCTCGGGCGCTCTGTCGCCCGCTACGCGGGCTCTCTTGCGGGCTCCCGTATTCCCCCGGCTGAAGCCGGGGGCTATTTCCTCTTGCCCGCAACGCGGGCGTTTGTGCAAACGATCCCAACGTCGAGCGTCGCGCATCGGCGACGCTCATGATCAGGCGGCGGTCTTGAGTTTGTCGAACAGTTCCTTCACCGCATCCGCTGACTTTTTCAGCGCGGCCGACTCCTCTTCGGTCAGCTTGATCTCGATGATCTGTTCGAGGCCGCTGCGACCGAGTTTGACCGGGACGCCGACGAAGAGGTCGTTGTAGCCGTACTCGCCCTGCAGGTACACGGCGCAGGGGAGAATCTTGCGCTTGTCTTTGAGGATCGCCTCCACCATCTCCACGGTCGCCGCGCCGGGCGCGTACCAGGCCGAGGTCTTGAGGAGGTTCACGATTTCCGCGCCGCCGTTGCGGGTGCGGTCGACGATGGCGTCGATGCGGTCCTTCGCGATGAGCTCGGTGATTGGAATCCCGGCCACGGTCGAGTAGCGCGGGAGCGGGACCATCGTGTCGCCGTGCCCGCCGAGGACGAAGGCGTGCGTGTTCTCGACGGAGACGTTCAGCTCCATGGCGATGAACGCGCGCATGCGGGCCGAGTCGAGCACGCCGGCCATTCCGATGACGCGCTCGCGGGGAAACCTGGAGACGCGGCGGGCCACCTCGCACATCGCGTCGAGCGGGTTCGAGACGACGATGATCACCGCGTTCGGCGAGCGCTTCGCGACCTCTGCCGTGACTCCGGCGACGATCTCCTCGTTTTTCCAGAGGAGGTCGTCACGACTCATCCCCGGCTTCCGCGGCAGGCCTGCCGTGATCACCACGACGTCCGAGTCCTCGGTTCCGTCGTAGTTGTTCGTGCCCCGCAGGATCGCGTCATACTTCTCGACCGGCGCAGTCTCCATCATGTCCAGCGACTTGCCCTGGGGAACGCCTTCCACGATATCGACGAGGACGACATCGGCAAGCTCCTTGAGTGCGATGCCCTGAGCGACGGTGGCGCCGACGTTTCCCGCGCCGACGACGGTGACTTTCGTTTTCATGGCCGCGATTCTATCTGCAATGCTTTCTGACCTGACAGTGACGGCGAACACCATCGCCGCAACCACGAAAAAGAGCGAAAAGGAGCGGATTCTCGCGGCGTATCTCGTCGGCCTCGACGACGCGTCGCTCGAGCGTGCCGTGGTGTTCTTCTCCGGCTCGCCGTTCCCTCGGCGCGATCAGCGTGTGGCCGGGGTGGGCGGCGCGGCGATCGGCGAGGCGGCGGCGGATGCCAGCGGCCGGACGGTCGACGAGGTGTGGGAACCTTGGCCGAAGTACGCCGACCCGGGCGATACGATCGCCGAGTCGTTCCCGGACGATCCCTCGCGCGATATCACGCTCGTCGAGCTGGGCGAGCTCTTCGATCGCATCGCGGCGACCCAGGGCGCGAACGCGAAGAAAGAGATCCTGGCGGAGCTGTTCCGCAAGGTCGATAGGCAGGGGGCACGGTACGTCGTGAAGATCCTCACGCGCGAGCTGCGCATCGGCCTTGTCGAAGGGCTCGTGGAGTCGTCGATCGCGAAGGCGTTCGGGCGGAAGCTCGACGCGGTGCGCCAGGCGAACATGTTCACCGGCGACATCGGCGCGACGGCGCTTCTCGCGAAGTCGGACGCGCTGACGTCCGCGAAGATGGCCCTGTTCCAGCCGTTCGCGTTCATGCTCGCGCAGCCGGAGGAGGACCCGGCGAAGATCGTCGCGGAGCTCGGTTCAGATGCGCTCGCGGACGACAAGTACGACGGCATCCGAGCACAGATCCACACCGACGGCTCGCAGGTCCGGATCTACTCGCGTACGCTCGACGACGTGACGCATCGCTTTCCGGAGATCGAGGACGCGGCGCGCTCGATCGGGCGGAGCGCGATCCTCGACGGCGAGATCGTGGCATTCTCCGATCGCATCCTTCCGTTCGCGATCATTCAGAAACGCCTCGGCCGAAGGCAGGTGACCGCGAAGCTGCTGGCCGAGGCACCGGTGGCGTACTTCGCATTCGACCTGCTCTATCTCGACGGGGAGGCTTTGTTCGAGGCTCCGCTCCGGGAGCGGATCTCGAAGCTCACTGTCATCCTGAGCCGCGGAGGCGGAGACGGCGAAGGACCCCCTGATTTGCACGCGTCTCGCGCACCCGCCGGGAGTCCTTCGCCATCTTCGCGGCTCAGGATGACAGCGTCGGGTCCGATCCGCGACGCGGCGCACGTCGACGAACTGTTCGATACAGCGCGTTCGCGCGCGAACGAGGGCCTCGTCGTCAAGGATCCCGACTCGATCTACACACCAGGGCGCCGCGGCAAATCGTGGCTGAAGTACAAGAAGGCGCTGGCGACACTCGACTGCGTCGTCACCTATGCGCAGTGGGGCAACGGGAAGCGACGGAACGTGCTCTCGGACCTCACGTTCGCGGTCCGTCGCGACGGCGAGCTGGTGACCATCGGCAAGGCCTACTCGGGACTCACCGACGCGGAGATCGCGGAGATGACCGAGCATTTCAAACGAACGACGCTCGATCTGCACGGGCCGGTGCATCGGCTGGAGCCGACGGTGGTGCTGGAGATCGCGTTCGACCGCATCCAGGAATCGAAACGTCACAAATCGGGCTACGCGCTTCGTTTCCCGCGCATCGTCCGCATCCGCGACGACAAAACGCCGGACCAGATCTCAACCATTGACGAGGTTCGCCGTATCTATGAAGGACAACTGAGGAGAGAAGCTCAGACGAGTGATGAGCGATGAACGGCCCCGGCGCTCATCGCTCATCGCTCAGAATCGCTCATCACTCATCACTGGAGGGCAGAATGCCCCTTTATCGTTCTCGCAAGTACTCGATGATTGCCGGCGTCTGCGGCGGACTCGCCGAATGGCTCGGATGGAGCCCAACGTGGGTGCGGCTGCTCTACATCCTGATCTCGATTCTCTCGGCGGCGTTCCCCGGGATCATCGTCTACATCATTCTCTGGATCGTAATGCCAAAGGCTCCGTACTAGCCGGCACGGCAGAAGCCAGTGTCATCCTGAGCCGGCGGAGCACGGCGAAGGACCCTTGCCTCAAGCGCGGGCGTCGCCTATCGCAGGAAGTCCTTCGCCGTCTCCTCGGCTCAGGATGACACGCTCGTCGAAAGCGGCAACTGACTCAGCGACCTCTCGCGAACAGCGGCTCTTCACGTACGCAGTACGCGGGGAGCCTCGTCCATGGGGCCGCGAATATATCCGATTTGCTATGCTCGCCCGCCCATGTCGTTCCTCACCGGCCCCCCAAAGTCGCTGGAGCTTCCGGAGGGCTTTCGCTTCACTCACGGCCAGACCATCGCGCCGTTCTCGATCGTCTATGAGACGTTCGGCGAGCTGAACGCGGAGCGTTCGAACGCGATCCTCGTCTGCCATGCACTCTCCGCGAGCGCGCACGCCGCGGGAAGGTACAGCGACGATCCCGAGGAGAAGCCGGGTTGGTGGGACGGGATGATCGGCTACGGGAAGGCGATCGATCTCGCGAAATACTTCGTGATCTGCGTCAACCTTCCGGGATCGCCGTTCGGCACGACCGCCCCGAAGTCGATCAATCCCGCGACCGGCCGGGCGTATGGCTCGCACTATCCGTGGCCGACGATCGAGGACATGATCGAGTCGCAGAAGCTCGTCGTGAAGCACCTCGGCATCGAGCACCTCCGCTCGATCGCCGGCGGCTCACTTGGAGGGATGCAGGTTCTGATGTGGGCGGCGATGTACCCCGGCGCGGCCGACTCGATCATTTCCATGGCCAGCGGCGCCGCGGTGCCCGTGACGGGCATCGCCTGGCACATCCTGGGACGCAAGATCATCGAGACGGACCAGACGTTCCACGGCGGCGATTACTACGAGCATGTCGAGTCTCTGCGCGGTCTGCAGGTCGCGCGGATGCTCGGACACATGACCTATCTCTCGTCGCACGCTCTGCAGAGGAAGTTCGGGCGCCGCCGTCGCGGCAACACGCGCCAGTTCGAGATCGACTCGTACTTCGAGCATCAGGGGAAGAAATTCGCGGCGCTCTACGACGCGAATTCGTACATCCGCGTCCAGGCAGCGATGGACGAGATGGACCTCGAGGAGCAGTACGGGAACCTGCAGTCCGCGTTCGCGCGCTGGCGCGGTCGGACCCTCCTCGTTTCGTTCGATACGGACTGGCTGTTCCCTCCCTCGGAAAGCGAGCGGGTCGCCGCGGCGATGCGCTCGCTCGGCACGCCCGTACACCACGAACAGATCGTGTCGGCGAACGGTCACGACACGTTTCTGATCGATTTCACCCTCATCGACAACTTGGTGCGCTCCTTCCTCGACGAGTGATGACGGCGAGTGAGGAGTGAGGAATCTTTGCGATACGTTCATCACTCATCACTCATTCGATCCCACTACACTCTCTGGAATGCGCTACGTTCCGGTGGTTCTCGTCGCTCTCGTTCTCGCTTCGTCGGCAGTCGCGCAGCAGTCCTGGAATCAGTGGGCCGGCGGACCGGATCACAACGGATCGCTGCCGGTGAGCGGGCATCGCTTCGCGAAACAGCTCGCGAACATCGTCGTCGATCCGTTCGCGGAGAACGCCCGCGCGGAGGCGGGCGGCGCGCTGCTCGTCCACTATCAGACGCCCCTGAGCGACGGCCCCGACGTGTTCATGGAAGTGAAGTCGGGCACGTACACGGGCTTCCGCACGTGGGAAACGCAGGTCTGGAACGTGCGGAAGTTCCAGTGGGAAGACGGACAGCTCGTCTCACGGTGGACGGCAGAGAGCGACTGGAATCCGGTCCCTTCCGGCGGCGCGCGGTTCGAGCCGGTATTCCACGCGGCGCTGACGGATGATCTCGTGTACATGCCCGGCGCGGGAGGGACGGTCCTCGAAGTCGATCGCAAGACCGGCGCGATCCTCCGCCGGCTCGGACAGTTCCAGGATTCGCTCGATCCGCGGACGTACGTCACGAGTCCGATCACCGTCGACGGACACGGAAGCCTGTACTACAACGTGCTGCGACTCACGGCGTCGAATCCCTGGTCCTCGGATGTTCTCGGAGCCTGGCTCGTGAGAGTGCAGCCCGACGGCAGTGCCACGCGCGTGAGCTATCCGTCGCTCGTGCCGAACGCACCCGACCTCTGCACCGGCGAGTTCCCCTCGAATGCGCTCCCATGGCCGCCGACGCCGGACGCGGTCCCTGCGTCCGTGCCGTGCGGATCGCTGCGGGCGGGAGTGAACGTCGCGCCCGCGGTCGGCGGTGATGGAACGATCTACACCGTCGCTCGCGCGCACCTGAACAGCCGGTGGGGATGGCTCGTCGCGGTCAACCCGGATCTCTCTCTGAAGTGGGCAGCGTCGATGCGCAACCGCTTTCACGACGGATGCAACGTCCTCCTCCCGCCGAATGGCTCCCCGGGTGGATGTCGTGCGGGCGCGACGACGGGTGTCGATCCGGCGGACAATCAGCCGGGATCCGGCGCTGTCAACGACAACTCGACATCGTCGCCGGTCGTCGCGCCGGACGGCACGATCTACTACGGCGCCTACTCGCGCTACAACCACTCCCAGGGACACATGATGCGATTCTCCGCGGCGGGTGAGTTTCTCCACGCGTACCCGTTTGGCTGGGACGTCACGCCCGCGCTGTGGCGGCACGACGGAACGTTCTCACTGATCACGAAAGAGAACCGCTACGTCGGCGTCAGCTCCTACTGCGGCGGCTGCGCGCCCGATCGCGTGCCAAGCGAGCCGGAGGGGTACTACATCACGCAGTTGAGTCCAGAGCTCGAGCGGGAGTGGCAGTTCAAGGCGACCAACACGGAGACTTGCGCCCGTCAGGAGAACGGCATAGTCGAATGCGTCGACGATCGTCCGGAGACGTTCGAGTGGTGCGTGAACTCCCTTGCCGTCGACAAGCGCGGTGTCGTGTACGTGAACAGCGAGGACGGCCATCTCTACGCGATCGACCAGGGGGGCACGGTGCGCGAGCGGATCTTCCTGCAGCTCGCTCTCGGCGCCGCCTACACGCCGCTGTCCTTGGGCGTGGAGGGAAGGATCTACACGCAGAACGCGGGGAGGCTGTTTGTGGTGGGACTGGACACCGTGAAGAGACGAGCAGTGCGTAGGTGATGTTTACTCGTTGGCCGCGGCGGGCGCCGTCGCCGGCGCGCGGTAGTCGCACTCGGGGTTGTTGCACAGCTCGATATGGCCCTCGCGCTTCGTTTCCTTCTCCATGAGGTAGGGCGCGTGGCACTTGGGACACGCGCGGGGAACGGGGCGGTTGTTCATCGCGAATTCGCACTTCGGATAGCGGTTGCACGCGAAGAAGACGCCACGGCGCGAGATGCGCTCGACGAGATCGCCTTCCTTGCAGTTGGGACACTTCACGCCGGTCGGCTTCGGCGGCGTGGAGGACTTGCCGCCGCGGCCGATCTTGCGGATGGTCTTGCAGTCCGGGTATCCGGAACAGGAGTAGAACGGACCGTAGCGGCCCGACTTGAGGACCATCTCCTTGCCACAATTCTCGCACGGCGGCTGTGGCTCGCTCGGCAGGTTGGCGGCCTGCTTCATCAGCTTCGGGTCCTTCGTATTCTTGCAATCGGGATAGCCGGTGCAGGCGAAGAACTGGCCGAAGCGCGAGCGTTTGAGCGTCATCGGCTTGCCGCACTTGTCGCAGATGATCTGCTCGTCGTCCGACGTCGCCTCCGCGGCGTCGCCCTTCGGCATCTCCTTGGTGGTCTTGCACTCGGGATAGTTCGAGCAGGCGAGGAACTCGCCGAAGCGGCCGAACTTGATCACCATGGGCGAGCCGCAGGTCTCGCATTTCTCGTCGGTCTCGAGACCCGTGCCCTTGACCTGGGTCATCTCCGTGGCGGCACGCACGAGGTCCGCGTTGAACTTGCCGGAGAACTCGCGCATGAGGTCCGTCCAGTCGCGGTTGCCTTCCTCGACGTCGTCGAGCTTCAGCTCGAGGTCGGCGGTGTAGCGCTCGTCGATGATGTCTCCGAAGGAGACCTTCAGCAGCTTCACCACGAGCGCGCCGAGGTGCGTCGGGTGAAACTTGCCGTCGTGTTTGTAGGTGTAGTCGCGAGCCTGGATCGTGGTGAGGATCGCGCCGTACGTCGACGGGCGTCCAATACCGTTCTCCTCGAGAGCCTTCACGAGCGTGGCCTCGGTATAGCGCGGCGCCGGCTGGGTGAAGTTCTGCTTCGTATCGAGATCGAGCAGGTCGAGCACGTCGCCTTCGTTGAGCGGCGGCAAGGCCTTGTCGTTCTTCTTGCCGTCTCCGTCCTCTTCATCCTCTTCGGCCGGCGCATCCTGAAAGACCGCGAGGAATCCCGCGAACTTCTGCACTTCGCCCGAGGCGCGGAGGGTGAGGCTGCCGACCGCGGCCGGTGAGGCCGCCTGCACAGCGATGTCGGCATCGGTGACGTCGAAAAGCGCGGGCTTCATCTGGGACGCGACGAAGCGGTCCCAGATCATCTTGTAGAGGCCGTACTCCTCGCGGGTCAGGAAGTCTTTGACCTTCTCCGGATCGAGGTCCATCGACGTGGGACGGATGGCCTCGTGTGCTTCCTGGGCCTGTGCAGCTTTCTTGACCTTATAGAAGTTTGGTTTATCGGGAAGGATATCGTTACCATATTTCGCAGCGATATAGGATCGCACTTCCCCGAGAGCGTCGTCGCTGATGCGCACCGAGTCGGTACGCATGTAGGTGATGAGACCGGCGAATCCGAACGTGCCGAGCTCCTTGCCCTCGTAGAGCTTCTGGGCGACCTGCATGGTCCGCTTCACGGGCCACTTGAAGCGGTTGTAGGCGGTGCGCTGGAGGGTGGAGGTGATGAACGGCGGGGCGGCGGACTGCTTCCGCTCCTTGCGCGCCACTTCCGTGACGACGTACCTGCCGGACTTGAGCGCGGCCTCGATCTTCCGCGCCGTTTCCTCGTTCGAGACCTCGGCCTTCTTTCCGTCGATCTTCGTCAGCTTCGCGATGAACGGAGGCGGCGCCTGCGCGGAGAGCTTCGCGGCGAAGCTCCAGTACTCGACCGGGACGAACGCTTTGATCTCCTCCTCGCGGTCGACGATCATCTTCATCGCAACCGACTGCACACGTCCGGCGGAGAGACCGCGGCGGACTTTGTCCCAGAGGAGGGGAGAGATCTTGTAACCGACGAGACGGTCGAGAACCCGGCGCGCCTGCTGGGCGTTGACCTTGTTCATGTCGATCTCGCCCGGCTGGTCGATGGCCTTCTGCACGGCTTTCTTCGTGATCTCGTGGAAGAGGACGCGACGGACTTTCGTGGCGTCGTTTCCGAGAAGCTTCATCACGTGCCAGCCGATGGCCTCTCCCTCGCGGTCAGGGTCGGACGCGATGTAGATCGTGTCGGCCTTCTTTGCGGCGGCCTTCAGCTCCGCGACGACCTTCTCTTTCCCTTCGAGCACTTCGTACTTCGGGAGAAAGGTCTCCTCGTCGACCCCGAGCTCGCTCTTCGGGAGATCGCGAACGTGACCGACCGATGCTTTGACGAGATAGTCCTTCCCGATGAACTTGTTGATCGTCTTCGCTTTCGCGGGAGACTCGACGATGACGAGGTTCTTAGCCATTGCGGAACGCCCCAAACTGACAGGCCGACTGTGGAAATTCCGGTACCACGAGGCGTCGGACCATATCAAACGGCGATCAGAGGGGCCAAATTGCTACTTCCTGGAGAGTTTGCCGGGCGTCCGAGCGGAGGCGGGGCGACAACGTGCGGGTACAATCGGGCAGTGACGAGCCTGCCTTCGTCTCTGCAACGCTGGGCCACGCAGACCGTACCGGAAACGGCGCTTCTCGGCGGAGGACTCGTCCTGGGCGTGATCCTGCGCATCGTGCAACTTGCGACTTCGATCGGGAGCGTCGATGCTTATTTCTGGTCGCGTCACGTCGAGCTCGTCGAGAAGTTCGGCGTTCTGCGCGCCTATCACGTTTCGACAGTCATCAATCATCCGCCCTTCGGACTGGGAATCGCGCTCTGGACGAAACGACTGGGGGCGATGTTCGGTGTGCAGTTCTTCGATGCCTTTCGCATCGTGCAGAGCGCGGCCGATCTCGTGACGGCCGTCGCGCTGGTGGCCCTGGCCCGGCGTGCCGGTCAGGAGACGCGGGTCTGGGTGGCGCTGTTCTTCTTTCTCTCCCCGGCGGCGATCTTCATCAGCGCGTTCCACTGCAACTCGGACTCGCTGATGGTGATGTTCATCGTTCTCGCGGTTCTCTGTGCGGTCGAGCAGCGTCCCATCCTCGCCGGACTTCTCATCGGAGCGGCATGCGGGATCAAGATCATCGCCTTCGTCGCGCTGCCGTTGCTGCTGTTCGGGTTCCGGGGGTGGAGGGCGCGCATTCAATTCCTCGTCACCGCCGCGCTGGTCGGAGCGCTCATCTTCGTTCCGCCTGTCGTGGCGAGCGGGTGGGTTGCGATCCGGAACATCTTCGGCTACACCGGGTGGCGTGGTGCGTGGGGATTCCCGCTCGTCGTCACCATCATCGGATTCGCGTTCCCCAGCATCGTGCCGGAGGATCGGGGAGCGCTCATGACGCCGCTCCTGATCCTCGCCCTCCTGTCCCTCTGGGCGGTTGAAGGGTGGCGCGCGCTCAGACGTCACGAGGTCGACCCGAACCGGCTGACGCGCGTCACGGGGCTGGCGTTCCTGATCGTGCTCTTCCTCGCCCCCGGCTTCGGCGTGCAGTATCTCGTCTGGCCGCTCGCGTTCCTGCCGTTCTTTCTGCGCCGGCGGGGAGCGCTCTTCGTGAACGGCGTGATCTCGATCTTCGCCTTCTGGCTGTACACGAGCTGGGCCCAGGAATGGCCGTGGGTGTACGCGGACGGCCGCTATCGATCGCCGTGGCCGGGCATGTTCGGCCTCGTGGTGTGGGCCGCGATCGGGTGGGCGGCGGTGTCGGGCTGGCGGTCTCTCTACGGAAAGGCGCCAGCGGCCTGACGGCCGCCAGCGGCGCTACTCTTCGTCGTCGTCCTCGCCGCCGGCGCTCTTGTACTTTTTGGTCTTGTTGTAGAGCGTCTTGTAGGAGATGCCCAGGATCTCCGCGGTCTTGCGGCGGTCGCCGTCGGTCATGTTCAGCGTCTCTTCGATGACGATGCGCTCGACCTCTTCCATCGGCTGCCCGAGGGGAATGGTGACGGCATCCTTGGAGCGCTTGCGACGGTTGCCGGCGAGCTTGTCGGGGAGGCAATCGACGGTGAGCGTGTCGGTGCGGGCCATGATGAAGGCGCGATTGATCACGTTGCGCAACTCGCGCACGTTGCCCGGCCACTCGTACGCCTGCAGCGCTTCAATGAAGTCTCCCTCGATCTTCTCGACGTGTTTCTCCTCGGTCTCGTTGAGCTTCTGCAGGAAGAAGTGCGAAAAGAGCGGGATGTCCTCGAGGCGTTGCCGCAGCGGCGGAACTTCGATGGGGAAGACGTTCAACCGGTAGTAGAGATCCTCGCGCATCTTGCCTTCGGTGATGGCTTTCTGCGGGTCGCGGTTCGAGGCCGCGATGATGCGAGCGTCGATGTTGATCTCGTCGTTGCCGCCGACGCGGCGGAACTTGCCTTCCTCGAGCACGCGCAGGAGCTTGACCTGCAGCTCGATCGGCATCTCCGTAATCTCGTCGAGAAAGACCGTGCCGCCTTTGGCGAGCTCGAAGTAACCTTCCCGCCGTTTGATGGCGTTCGTGAATGCGCCCTTCTCGTGTCCGAAGATCTCGGACTCGATGAGCGTCGGCGAGATCGCGCCGCAGTTGAAGGCGATGAACGGCTTGTTGCGGCGGCGCGACAGGGAGTGGATCGTGTTCGCGACGACTTCCTTGCCCGAGCCCGACTCGCCGACGATGAAGACGTTTGCGTCGGTGTTCGCGACCATCTCCAGCTCTTCGAACAGCCGCTGCATGCGCGGCGACTTCCCGACGAGGTGGCCCAGAGCTCCCATCTTCTGGAGCTGGCGCCGGAGCTCGATGATCTCCTGCTTCATCATCTGCTTGTCTTCGACGGACTTGAGGATGACCTGCAGGCGGGGGAGGTCGACGGGCTTGGTGACGTAATCCTCGGCACCGACTTTGAGGGCCTTGACCGCGGAATCGACCGTGGCGTGCCCGGTGAGGATGATCACCGAAACGTCGGGATAGGTGTCTTTGATCCGGTGGAGGAGATCGAGGCCGGAGCCGTCGGGGAGTTTGAGGTCGACGATCGCGACGTCGGGGATGAGCTTGTTGATGGAGCTCCAGCCGGCCTTGACCGTGTCGGCCACTTCCGGCTCATAGCCCCACTCTTCCACGACATCGGCCATGCCGGCGCTGGTGGCGCGATCGTCATCGACGATGAGGACTCTTTTCATTGTGCTCCCAATGGGTACGACAGGCGGAGAACGACCTTATCACGTTCGACCGCGGCGTTCAGCTCACCACCATAGGTCTCGGTAATGAGGCGCGCAACCGCGAGCGAGAGGTCCGGGTTTCCTTCCCCGTCGCTGTAATAGAACTTGAAGAGTCTGGTCAGCTCGAAGTCCGGTGCGGCAGGGGTGCCCGCGAGCGTGACCGTGAAACGCAGCTCGTCGAGATCGGCAGCAGCGCTCCGCTCCGCGAAGGCCTTCGACGCACCCTCGAAGAACAGCTTGTACGCCTGACGGATTCTCGGCTCGTGTCCGACGACGAAGGCGTTACCGTTCGTTTGAAAGACGAAGCCAGTGGACGACGCGGCGTCCGCGCAGATCGGAACGACGTTCAACGCGACCGGTGGGTCATCGGCCTTGGGCGGCGTCGACAGGAGGAAGAACGCGTCGAAAATGCGCCCCAGACGCCGCAGCTCGATCTCGATGGCGCGGGTATACGCGACGACCTTCTCGTCGTCCTCACCGCTGATCTTCCGCAGGCGCATGCGCAGGAGCTCGAGGTTGAGAACCGCTACGTTGAGCGGCGTCTTGAGATCGTGCGCGGTATCGGCGCTGCGCTCAAAGTTCGCGCGCGCAAAGTTTTCGAGCCAGTGCTCCATGGGTTTCGAACCGCGCGCAGCTTAATGCAAGGGTGAGGCCGGTTGGTTGGCGGTTGGCGGTTGGCGGTGGCGGGAGATGAACGTCTTCGCCGTCTCTCCCGCCAACCGTCAACTGCCAACCGCCAACCGATCAGTGTTCCCGGTACACGTTGATCTTCGCGATCGACTCCTCGAGGCGCGCTTCGACGCGCGTGAACTCGGGGTCGTGCGAGGAGAGGAAGGCCATCTCCTTCTCGGCGGCCGCACGCTCCTGTTCGGCGGTGCCGCGATCGATCTCCGTCGGGAGGAAGCCGCGCTCCGCCAGCACGATCACGCGGTCCGGCAGCACCTCCGCGAAGCCCCATGAGATCACCAGCCGCTCGACGCGGGTGCCGGTGCGGTAGCGGAGCTGCCCGATGCGCAGCGTGGCGAGCAGGGGCGTATGTCCGGGAAGGACGCCGATCTCCCCGTCGCTCGCGGGCAGAATGACCTCATCGACTTCGGCGTCGATGATCTTCCGCTCGCGCGTGACCACGTTGAGATGGATCTTCGTCGGGAGATCGGCCATGGTCCGTCCTTACGCCGCGTCGCGCTTCATCTGCTCGGCGCGCTCGATCACCTGCTCGATCGTGCCTTGCAGCAGGAAGGCCTGCTCGGGAATGTCGTCGTGCTTGCCGTCGACGATCTCGCGGAAGCCTCGGATCGTATCGGCAATCTTCACGTACTGCCCCTTGATGCCGGTGAACTGCTCGGCAACGTGGAACGGCTGCGAGAGGAAGCGCTGGATCTTGCGGGCTCGCGCAACGATGACCTTGTCTTCTTCCGACAGCTCGTCGATGCCGAGAATCGCGATGATGTCCTGGAGGTCCTTGTACTTCTGCAGAACCGCCTGCACGGCGCGGGCGGTGTTGTAGTGCTCGTCGCCGAGGATGCGAGGATCGAGAATCTTCGAGGTCGACGCCAGCGGATCAACGGCCGGGTAGATGCCGAGCTCCGCGATCTGGCGCGAGAGAACGGTCGTCGCGTCGAGATGGGCGAAGGCCGTCGCCGGCGCGGGGTCGGTGAGGTCGTCGGCGGGCACGTAGATGGCCTGCACCGACGTGATCGAGCCCTTCTTCGTCGACGTGATGCGCTCCTGGAGCTCGCCCATTTCGGTCGCGAGGTTCGGCTGGTAGCCGACGGCGCTGGGCATGCGTCCGAGGAGCGCCGACACTTCCGACCCCGCCTGCGTGAAACGGAAGATGTTGTCGATGAAGAGCAGCACGTCCTGGCCTTCGACGTCGCGGAAATACTCAGCGACCGTGAGGCCGGTGAGGCCGACCCTCAGACGCGCTCCCGGCGGCTCGGTCATCTGGCCGTAGATCAGAGCCGCCTTCGACTTCGACGGATCGCCGGGCGTGATGACGCCGGTCTCTTCGAACTCGAGGTAGAGGTCGTTGCCCTCGCGCGTGCGCTCGCCGACACCGGCGAACACGGAGAAGCCGCCGTGCTGCTTGGCGACGTTGGTGATGAGCTCGAGAATCAGAACCGTCTTGCCGACGCCGGCGCCGCCGAAGAGACCGGTCTTTCCGCCCTTCGTATACGGCTCGAGGAGGTCGATGACCTTGATGCCGGTCTCGAACATCTCGATGCCGGTGGCCTGGTCTTCGAAGGACGGCGCCTCGCGGTGGATCGACCAGCGAAGCTCGGACTCGATCGGGCCGCGCTCATCGACCGGCTCGCCGAGAACGTTCATGATGCGGCCGAGGGTCTCGCGACCGACCGGCACCTGGATCGGCGCGCCGGTGTCGATGGCCTTCATCCCGCGGACCATTCCGTCGGTCGGCTTCATGGCGATGCAGCGGACCTGGTTCTCGCCGATGTGATTCGCCACTTCGACGATGACGTCGATCGGGACCTTCCCGAGCTCGCCGTCGTCGATGATGCGGATCGCGCTCTGCAGCGCGGGCAGATGTCCTTCGCTGAACTCGATGTCGACGGCCGGGCCGATGATCTGAACGACTCTGCCGATCTGCTGGGTTTCCGTTGCCATTTCTGTTCTCCGATGTCACGAACGATGAACGCGGAATGATGAACGATGAACCCCACCCGCCGGCGAGGTCTTCGTTCATCGTTCATCGCTCATCGTTCATCGTTCTTTTTAATGTCCCGCCGCCGCCGCGCCGCTCACGATCTCGATGATCTCCTTCGTGATCGACGCCTGTCGAATGCGGTTGAAGGTCAGGGTGAGGCTGCTGATCATGTCGGACGCGTTCTTCGTCGCCGACTCCATGGCCGTCATGCGCGCGCCCTGTTCGGCGGCCGCGGACTCGAGGAGCACGCGATAGAGCTGAAACTCGATGTGCTTCGGCAGCAGCTCGGTGAGGATCGCCTCCGGACTCGGCGCGTACAGGTAGTCGATGGCCGGCGTGTGCGGCTGGTGGCCCGACCATTCGCGCTGGAGCGGCAGGAGCCGGTCGAGCGTGACGCGTTGCGCGATGATCGATTTGAACTCGTTGTAGATGACGTAGACGGCGTCGAATTCGCCGGTAACGAAATCGTCGATGAGCGCCTGGGCGATCTCTCGTGCGGTCTCGAGCGACAGGGCCTGATAGACCTGAGTGGCCTGACGGCGGATCGGCCACTTGCGGCGCTTGAAGAAGTCGAGCGCCTTGCGACCGATCGGCAGGAGGTGTACTTCCTGCCAGCCTTTCTCGGCGATCGCGTTTTGCGCCCCGCGAATGACGTTCGTGTTGAACGCCCCGGCTAGGCCGCGGTCCGCGGTGACGACGAGGAGGAGCACCTTGTTCTCCTGCTCGCGCTCCTGCAGCAGCGGGTGCTTGTCGATGTCGACGCGCGTCGATACCGATGCGAGGACCTGGCGCAGCGCGGCCGCGTAAGGACGCGCGGCCATCATCCGCTCCTGCGCGCGGCGCAGCTTCGCCGCGGCGACCATCTTCATGGCCTTGGTGATCTGCTGCGTGTTCTTGACGCTGCGGATCCGGCGTCGTAGGTCGATCGTGCTTGGCATGTCTGGTTCGGTTTCGCTAGTCCGTTTGTGTTCCGTTCGGTGCTGGGTGCTGGGTGCTGGGTGCTGAGTGCCGAGTCCCGCCCGCCCGCCCGGCGTCTCTACTCAGCACTCAGCACCCAGCACTTTCTTTCGTCACGCCGCCAACACGTTGGCGTTGTCCTTCACGTATTGCTCTTTGAAGTCGGTGATGGCCTTGCGGATCGCACCCTCCAGCTCCGCGTCGAACTTCGGCGAAGTCTCGAGCTTGTTCACGAGCTCCTGGTGCTCGTCTGTCAGGTGCTGGTGCAACGCGGCCTCGAACGGGCGCACGGCGCTGACCGCGAGGTTGTCGAGGAAGCCCTTCGTGCCGGCGTAGATCGACGCCGTCTGGAGACCGACGCGCAGCGGCTGATACTGCCCCTGCTTGAGGATCTCGACGAGACGCTGTCCGCGGTTGAGCTGCGCCTGCGTGGTCTTGTCGAGGTCGGACCCGAACTGCGCGAAGGCCGCGAGCTCGCGGTACTGCGCGAGGTCCAGACGCAGCGTTCCCGACACCGAGCGCATCGAGCGGACCTGCGCCGAGCCGCCGACGCGAGACACCGAGATGCCGACGTTGATGGCCGGGCGAACGCCGGAGTGGAACAGGTCCGTCTCCAGGAAGATCTGGCCGTCGGTGATGGAGATGACGTTCGTCGGGATGTACGCCGAAACGTCGCCGGCCTGAGTCTCGATGATCGGCAGCGCCGTGAGCGACCCCCCGCCCTTCGCGTCACTCAGCTTCGAGGCGCGCTCGAGGAGGCGCGAGTGGAGATAGAAGACGTCGCCGGGATACGCCTCGCGGCCGGGCGGCCGACGGAGCAGCAGCGAGATCTCGCGATACGACGCCGCGTGCTTGGAGAGATCGTCGTAAATGACCAGCGCGTGCTGGCCGTTGTAGAGGAAGTACTCGCCGATCGCACAGCCGGCGTATGGCGCCAGGTACTGCAGCGGTGCTGCTTCCGAGGCGGACGCGTTGACGACGACGGTGTAGTCCATCGCCCCGTACTCCTCGAGGGTCTTGACCACCTGCGCGACGGTCGACTTCTTCTGGCCGATCGCGACGTAGACGCAGATGACGTTCTGCCCCTTCTGATTGATGATCGTGTCGACGGCCACGGCCGTCTTGCCGGTCTGCCGGTCGCCGATGATGAGCTCGCGCTGGCCACGGCCGATCGGAATCATGGCATCGATGGCCTTGAGGCCGGTCTGCAGCGGCTCTTTGACCGGTTTGCGGTCGATGACCCCGGGGGCGAGACGCTCGATCGGGTAATACTCCGCGGAAGTGATCGGACCCTTGCCGTCGATCGGAAGACCGAGGGCGTTCACGACTCGGCCCAGAACCGCGGGGCCGACGGGAACGGACATGATCCGTCCGGTGCGCTTGCACTGATCGCCTTCCTTCAGCGCCTGGTAGTCGCCCAGGATGACCACACCGACGTTGTCTTCCTCGAGGTTGAGGGCGAGACCCGTGACGTCGTGAGGGAACTGCACGAGCTCACCGGCCATGACCCGCTCGAGACCGTAGACACGGGCGATGCCGTCGCCCACGGAGGTGATGGTGCCGACTTCCGACACCTCGACCCCACGGCCGATGCCGGTTAATTGCTGACGAATAATCTCTGTGATTTCTTCTGCCTTCAAGTCGACAGCCATTTTATTCTCCGATATTGGCGACGACGAATCGTTACGTCAACGACTCGCGAAATTTGTTGATCTTTCCCTGGACCGAGGCGTCCCAGATCTCGCTCCCGATCTTGACCACGAAGCCGCCCAGAAGCTTCGGGTCCGTGCGGATGTCGAGCTCCACTTTCTTGCCGACCTTCTTCGAGAGGGTCTCGGCGAGCTCGCGGATCTCGTCCGGTGCCAGGCTCTTCGCGCTGCGTACTTCGGCAACGGCGATCCCCAGAGCCTTGTTCACGTACGCGGCGAGAGCGGCCACGATCGCGTCGATGTCGTTGATGCGGTGGTGGTGCACCAGCACTTCGAGGGTGCGGCCGCCGAGCTCGGATGCCTTCATTTTTCTCGCGAGCGTCCGCGTGACTGCGATCCGAGCTTGCTCGTCGACGGCCGGGTTCGCGTAAAACTCCTGCAGGTCTTTCGACGAGCGGAGCGCGCTGGCAAACGTCATCAGCTCGCCGCGGAGCTCGTTCGCTTTCGCCGGCGAGCCGGCGGCGTCCATGATGGCGCGGGCGTACGGACGGGCGAATCTCCGAATCATCTTGGGCTCCACTCCGAGCAAAGCGAGGAGTCAAGGGAGCCCCCTCGCTGCTCATGCAACAGGCGTCTCTCGTGAGGGCACCGCTGATGCTTCGCTTCGCTCAGCATTTTCATGCGTTCCCCACCTCGCGCAGGCTCTCCTGGAAGAGCTTCTGCTGGTCCTGTTCTGTGATTCTCTCGCGGAGGATCTGCTCCGCGCGCTCGCTGGCGAGCTGGCCGGCGAACTCGGTGAGCTCGGTCCGGGCATGCTTGAGACGGTTGTCGACTTCGTTGCGGGCGTTGGCGAGGATCTTCTGCGACTCGGCTTCGGCGGCGGCGATGAGCTCCCGCTTCTGCCGCTCGCCCTCGGCTCGGGCGCGCTCGTGGATGGCCAGCACTTCCGCCTCGATGGCGGTCAGGCGGGCCTGGATGTCGCCGGCCATGCGATCGGCTTTCTCGCGGCGCTCGCGTGCCTCTTCGGATGCCCGCTTGATGGCGGCGCTGCGCTCGGCGAACGCACGCTTCACCGGTCCGCCGACGAAGTACACCAGCACACCGATGAACAGCAGCATGTTGGCGGTCTTCAGGATCCATCCGGGGATGCCGAAGTAGGTTTGCTCGTGAAGATTTTCGGACGCAGCGGCTTCCTCGGGATGGACCTGCTCGCGCGCCTCTGCTTCGGCTCCATGCGCCGCAGTGCCGCCGGTCTTGTCGACCTGCGCGACGAGCGCGGGCGCGATTGCGATGATCAGGACAAGGAGGATCAGGCGGCGCATCAGACGGCCCTCCCGAGGATGCGCTCGGCCGCCAGACGCGCGAGGGCGTCGGACTCGGTGACGATCTGAGCGCGCGCGACGTCGACGTCGGCGCTCAACTTCACGTCCGCTTCGTTGATGACCTGCCGGGCGTCGGCATTCGTGCGGTCGACGACCTCCTGCCGGTACACACCCGCTTCGCCGCGATAGCGGTCGCGCAACTGCGCGGCTTCGCGCTTGGCGGTGTGGAGCTGCGCCTCGGTCTGCGCGGTCGCTTCGTTGAAGCGCATCAGCGCGCTCTCGTACAACTGCTCGGCCGACTTCGTCTCCGTCTCGCGCGCCTCGAGAACCTCGTTGATCGGACGCAGGAAGAACCTGCGCACGACGAGGTAGTTCAAGATGAAGATCACCATGATCGCGAGCAGAGAAAGATCGGGCACCAAGTTGATTTGCATAGTGTTTTTCGTGGAAGCAGTGCTCGGAGCGAGTCGCGTGAGGAGGGCTCGCCTGAGCGCAGACGTTCGCCCGTCGGCGACGCCCAAAGCCGCCGCTGTATACCACATCGGAAAGAACGTTGTCACGCAAGCGGTTGAGGTCTCGCGTGGCCGACGACAACTACTGGAGGATCCTCGAACGGGCTGATCGGCACTTCGCTTCGGTGGTGCAGTCGCAGCCGCAGAACCTGCAATGTGGGGCGGGGTGTTCCCTCTGTTGTCACGGCCTGTTCGAGATCGGGTCGGGCGATGTGCCCGTGATCGCCGAGGGGCTCGGGAATCTGCATCCGTCGCGGCGGCGGAAGGTGATTCGGCGGGCGCTCGAGATCGTCGAGCAGAGCGCGCATCCGAATCTCCGCGACTGCCGGGCCGAGGAAAAGGAGGCCTTCTTCGATCGGACTCAGTCGATACCGTGCCCCAACCTCGACGAGAAGGGTCTGTGCATGATGTATGAGCACCGCCCGCTCGTCTGCCGCACGTTCGGTCTGCCGCTGCGCGAAAAGCGAACGTACCTCGGCGACGTGTGCGAGCTGAATTTCACCGAGGCACCTCAGGCGGAGCGGATGAAGGCTGCTTGGAATCTGTCGTGGGAGGATGTGCTGGGTCCCGAGGACGAGTTCACGATCCCGGAAGTGATCGTGATGGTCGCGCGCATGCGCGGGTGGCTGCCCCGGTCATACTGAGCGAAGCGAAGGATCAGGGGAGCCCTCACGCTGCTCATCCCTTCGCGCGCTGATCGTGAGGGCTCCATTGACGCTTCGCTGCGCTCAGCGTGAGGTGAGGGCGCTCAGCGTGAGGTCTGGGCGATGTTCGTGACGCTGCCGCCCTTGCGATCCTTTTCGCCCATGACGCAGTTGCCCTGGAAGATCGCGCCTTCCTCGATGACGAGGGCGGGCGTGTCGATATCGCTGTAGACCTTACCGTTGCGGTGGATCTCGACGCGCTGGTCTGCCTTGATCTTTCCGACGACGGTGCCGCTGATGGCGATGCGTCCGACGTGGATCTCGCCTTCGATGTGCGCGCTCTCGCCGACGATCAACTCGTTCTTGGAGCGGATCCGCCCGTTGAACTTCCCGTCGATGCGCATCGTGTCCTCGAACTCGAGCTCTCCCTTGAAAGAGGAGCCGCGGTCGAGGAAGCCGTTCAGATCACCGCTTTTGCCCTTCATTTGTTTCTCCCGTGAACGAGTCGTCGAGTCGTCAGGTCGTCGAGGGCTTCTCGTAGACTCGGCGACTCGAAGACTCGAAGACTATCGTCGTCGTCCCATTAGTTCTTCGACGAGCCTGATCAGCTCATCTTCGCTTCCGAAGCGGATGTGAATCACCCCGCCTCGGCGTTTCCGATCGATCTCTACTTTGCTTCTCAAGGTCCGCGCGAGTCGCTCTTCGGCGTCGCGGGTGAAGACGTCTTTCTCTTTTTCCGGTTGCTCGGCCTTGTCGGCGCCGCGGTTCGCGGTCTCGGCGGCGAGCATCTCCGTCTGGCGCACGTTGAGGTTGCGTCTAACGACGCGCTCCGCAAGCTGCTCCTGTTTCTTCGGTGAATCGACGGCCAGGATGGCGCGGGCATGACCCATCGAGAGCTGACCGGCGGCGAGGAGCTTTTTCACGGAATCGGGCAGCTTGAGAAGACGGAGGAAGTTCGCGACGGTGGAGCGCTCCTTCCCTACCCGCTTCGAGATCTCCTCCTGCGTGAGCTGGAACTCGTCGTGGAGTTGATGATAGGCGTAGGCCTCTTCGATCGGATTCAGATCCTCGCGCTGGATATTTTCGATGAGCGCGACCTGAAGGACGTCGCCGTCAGCCATGGTCTCTTTGATGACCACAGGAATGCTGTCGAGCCCAGCCTTTTGCGCGGCGCGGAAGCGGCGCTCACCAGCAATGAGACGGTATTTATGATCACCTATTCTCGTGACGACTATTGGTTGGATAATACCGTGCTCGCGAACGCTTCGGGCGAGCTCCTCGATCGAGGCATCGTTGAAGGTCTTGCGGGGCTGATAGGGATTGGGCGAGATCTGGTCGATCGCGACCATCGCCAGACCAGGACCCGATTGCGCAGAGGGTGGCGGTGGCGGCTGTTCGACGGGGCGCGATGGGATGAGGGCTCCGAGTCCCCTGCCGAGCGCTTTTTTCTGCGTGCTCATGTCAGGACGGTCTCCGCGCGCTGGATGAATTCCTTGGCGAGGCTGATGTAGGCCTCGCTGCCTCTGGAACGGATGTCGTAGAGGATGATGGGCTTGCCGAACGAAGGGGCTTCGCCGAGGCGGACATTGCGGGGAATGATGGTCTTGTAGACCTTGTCGCCGAAATGGGTTTTGACCTCTTCGGCGACCTGCCGCGCCAGGTTCATCCGTTCGTCATACATCGTGAGGGCGATGCCCTCGATCTCGAGCCCGGGGTTGAGCATGTCGCGGACGCGTTCGATGGTATTGATGAGCTGGGCGACGCCCTCGATCGCAAAATACTCGCACTGCATCGGGACGAGAACGGTGTTTGCGGCCGTGAGACCGTTGACGGTCAGCAGGCCGAGGGACGGCGGGGAATCGATGAGAACGTAATCGTAGTCGTTGACCACGTCTTGCAGGGCACGCCGGAGATAGAACTCGCGACCGATGGCATCGGAGAGCTCGAGCTCTGCCGCGACGAGGTCGACGGACGACGGCGCGACGTGAAAGTTGGGAAGCTCCGTCGGGCGGATGACGTCGCGGATGCCCATTCCGTCCGTGAGGACGGGATACATCGACTTCTCCTCGTTCTTCGGGATCCCCACACCGGAAGTTGCGTTGGCCTGAGGGTCGAGATCGACGAGGAGAACGTTCCGCTCGCAGGCCGCCAGCGAGGCGCCGAGGTTGATCGCGGTCGTCGTTTTCCCGACGCCGCCCTTCTGGTTGACCAGCGTGACGATCTTACCCATTGTTCCTACTGCGCTTAGACGACGGAGTGTTCCACGTGGAACGTCAGAACCACGAGGTAGTTGGACTCACCCCGAGGCAACGGGATGGCCTCACCTCGGGTGAAGCCGGCGATCTCCGGGGCGTCCGGCGATCCCTGGAAGAGTGCGACCCGCGCGCCCGGCTCCAGGTGATTCTTCAGCGTCGGCACCCACTCCTCAGGGTTCCCCACGGCGCGTGAAACGACGAGAGAAAAGCGAAGATCGGCGGGGAGCCGCTGCAGAAGGCGCGACAATCTATCACCGTAAACCTGGCAGCTCAAGCCGCATTCGCGCGCGATGTGCTTCAAAAACGCCCATTTCTTCTGATCGGCCTCGACGAGATGGAATCGCGCAGCCGGCCTGACGATCGCCATCGGGATCGCCGGCAACCCTCCCCCCGACCCGAAATCCATCACCTCTCGCTCCGGCTTCAGGATCTCCGCCGCGGCCACGGCTTCCGCGATGTGCGCGTCGAGGTTCGTGGTCGCCTCCGGCCCGATGAGGTTCACCTTCGCGTTCCACTTCAGGAGCTCGGACTTGTACCGATCCAAAGATGAACGATGAACGGTGCACGGTGCACTACTGAATTGCGACTCGTTCATCTTCCATCGTTCCGCGTTCATCGTTCGCGCGACGAATGCCGCGCCGCAGATGCATGCGCAGAATCGCGATCGCCGCCGGCGTAACCCCTCGGATCCGACTCGCCTGCCCCAGCGACCGTGGCTGGGTTCGTGTGAGCTTCTCGGTCATCTCCCGCGACAGCCCCGGCAGCGTGTACGTCATACTCGCCGGAATCCGGACGTCTTCGTCCTGCTGCAGCTTCTCGGCTTCGCGCTGCTGGCGCTCGATGTACCCGGCGTAGCGGAGGCGGCTCACGACGCCCTCGTGCTCCTCCTCCGAGAGTGCATGGAACGCGGCCGAGAGCTCCGGCAGCGCGGTTTCCGCGGCTTCGGCGAGCTTTGCGATGTCGAGCGTCGGGCGTTGAATGAGCCTCGCGACGGTGGTCTGTGTCGTGAGCTCGATATCCGCCTCTCTGAGCCAGACGACGGTTTCCTTGTCGGGTCGAAGCTCCACGTCCGCCACGTCGATCGCTCGACGCATCCGTCCCACGCGCGCCTCGACCCG